>CANRBX010000056.1 GCA_947628955.1 uncultured Lachnospiraceae bacterium
CCTGCAGGCCGATGAACGGAAGTCCCGTCTTCAGAAGACAGATGACGAACACGCCCAGCAGGGAGCCCGTCACGCTGCCTGCGCCGCCGGACGCCGACACGCCGCCGATGATCGCGCCGCCGATCGCCTCCAGCTCAAAGCCCGCGCCCGTGCCCGGCTGCACCGTCGAGAACACCGCCGAGTAGGCGATCGAGGCCAGGCCTGCGAACAGTCCCGAGATCACATAGGCCATGACATGGTACAGGCGCACGTTGACGCCGGAGAGCCTCGCGGCCTCCTTGTTGCTCCCGATGCCGATCGTGTAGCGCCCCATCTTCGTGTGATTCAGCACGAAGGACATCACGGCCACGAGGATCAGCACCCAGATGATGCCGATCGGCAGCATCTTACGCGGGGCGACGCTGATCTTGAAGATATTGCGGAACCAGCCGCCCGGCTGCGCCTCCGTCGGCCAGGTGATGCCGAAGCCGCCGACGATGATCGCTCCGAGTCCTCTCGTGATCATGCAGGTGCACAGCGTCACGAGGAACGGCGGGATGTCCAGGACAGCCACGAGCACGCCGTTCAGGCAGCCGATCGCCATGCCGAAGAGCACCGAGACCAGCATGCCGCCCCACACCGGGAAATTACAAAAGGATACGAGATATCCTCCGACCAGCGAATAGCAGATCAGGCCCGTCCCGATGGACAGGTCCACCCCGCCTGTGATCAGCGGGAAGGTCACGCCGATCGACATCAGCACAATGTAGTAAGAATAGTCAAGGATGCTGACGATCGTCGTATATTTCCGGAAGTTCGGACTCATGACAGAGAAAAACAGAAACAGCGCAATGATCACCAGAATAACGATGAACTTCTGTCCTCCCAGACGGTCCAGCGACGATTTTTTCTTCGCCGCAGTTACTGTATTTTGATTCGCCATGGTTTCTCCCTCCTAACTGATCTCGCGTGTCGCCAGATTCATGATATTCTCCTGCGTCGCCTCCGCGATATCGATCTCGCCCGTGATCCTGCCCTCGCACATGACCACGATCCGGTCGCTCATTCGCAGGATCTCCGTCATCTCGGAAGAAATCATGATGATCGCCTTGCCCTCAGAAGCAAGCTTGTTCATCAGCTTGTAGATCTCGTTCTTCGCACCGACGTCGATACCTCTGGTCGGCTCATCAAAGATCAGCACATCACTGTTGCGGCACAGCCACTTTGCGATGACGACCTTCTGCTGGTTGCCGCCCGAGAGATTCACCACGAGCTGATCCACGCCGGGGGTCTTCGTCGCAAGCGAGTCCACAAACTCCTGCGCGGATTGGTCTTCCTTGCGCCTGTTAATGAAGATGCCATTTAAATATTCCTCCAGCGACGCCAGCGTCGTATTCTCGGAGATGGATTTCTGTACGACGATACCAAAACGCTTGCGGTCCTCGGACAGGTAGCCGATGCCGTGCCGCACCGCGTCCTGCGGCGTGTTGATCGTGACCTTCTGGCCGTTCACATAGATGTCGCCGCTCTGTTTCGGATCCGCCCCGAAGATCGCTCTCGCCGTCTCCGTGCGCCCCGCGCCCATCAGGCCGGAGAAGCCGAGGATCTCGCCCCTGTGCAGCTCGAAGCTGACGTTCTGTACCATCTTGCCGGCGTTGAGGTTCTCGACCTTCAGCACCACCGGTGCGCCCTCAGGCACCATGCTGTGCGTCTTCGGATCCTCGTAAATAACGCGGCCCACCATCATGTTGATGATGTCGTTCTTCGTGCAGTCCTTCGTGATCAGCGTGCCGACGTACGTGCCGTCGCGCATGACCGTCACGCGGTCCGTGATGACCTTGATCTCGTCCATACGGTGCGAGATGTAGATGATCCCGAGCTGACGCTCCCGCAGATCGCGGATGATCTTGAACAGCTCCTCGATCTCCGCCTCTGTCAGGGCCGCCGAGGGCTCGTCGAAAATGATCACCTTCGCCTCGTGGGAGATTGCCTTCGCGATCTCGCACATCTGCTGCTTGCCGACCGTCAGGTCGCTCATCGTCGCCGCCGGGTCGATATCGATGTTCAGCCGCCGGAAAAGCTTCGCGGCCTCCTCGTTCATCTTCTTATCGTCTATTTTGAAGCCCTTCTTAAACTCGCGCCCGAAGAATATGTTCTGTGCCACGGTCAGGTGCCCGAGCATGTTCAGCTCCTGGTGCACGATCACAATGCCGGCTGCCTGCGCCTCACGCGTATTGTGGAACTCCACCTCGCGCCCTTCATAGGTGATCGTGCCGGAATCCTTCGTGTAGATCCCGGTCAGGACCTTCATCAGTGTCGACTTGCCGGCGCCGTTCTCGCCCATCAGCGCATGCACCTCGCCCCTGCGGACCTCGAGATCCACATGATCCAGCGCGTGCACGCCGGGGAACGATTTGTCAATCCCTTTCATCGTTAAGATTACATCGCCCATATTTTTACCTCTGCCTTTCTGCATTTCTCACAACCGGTTCCGGACAGCAGAGAGCCTGCTGCGCCGCAGTCCTCCCGCGCGGCGGGCCGGTCAGTTTTTGCGACGGCGTCCGAGCACGTCAAAGTATACTGCCGCAATTACGATAATGCCGGTGATGATCAGCTGGTAATTCTTGTTCATGCCCAGCGCGAGGATGCCCTCCTGCAGAAGCGCAATGATGAACACGCCGATCACCGTACCGCTGACGGAGGCAAGGCCTCCCGCCATCGAAGTTCCTCCCATGACGCAGCCCGCGATCGCCTCATTGTTGTACTGGTCGCCGTAGCCGGGCTGCACCGTCGTGTACGCAGATACAAAGAAAATCGCCGCGATGCCGACAAGCGTGCCGCAGATGATATAAGCGGTCATCTGCCATTTCTTTACATTGACGCCGGAAAGCCGCACGGCCTCCATGTTGCTGCCGAGGCAGAGTATATAGCGTCCGATCTTTGTCTTATTCAGGATGACCGCGCAGATAATGGCGATCCCGAGGAAAATAAACAGCCCCACCGGGATATTCCCGACCTTCACCAGATACCGGTACCAGCCCTGCTCAGAGGTCGACTGGGGCCAGCTGACCGACTGCGTCTTTGTAAACACAGACGCGAGGCCCTTGGAGATGTTCATGCTCGCCATCGATACGATAAACGGAGGAACGCTCCAGTAGGCCACCAGATAGCCGTTGAAAACGCCGAAGCACAGTCCCACAAGAACGCTGATCAGCATCGCGGCCGCCATCGGAACCCCGTAGCTCATCAGGCTGTAGCCCGAGATCAGGGCGCAGCAGAACATGACCGGGCCGATCGAGAAATCGATGCCGCCGGTCGCGATGACGAACGTCACGCCGAGCGACAGGAAGCCCAGGAAACAGACGTAATTCAGAATACTCAGGATTCGCGAATAGCTCAGAAACGTCGGGCTGAGCAGCGCGAAGATCACGTACATGACAACGAGCACACAGGCCAGAAGAATCCGGTTCAGCCCTATCTTTTTCACCAGGGGGTTACGCTTTAATGCTTCCATTCTTTTTCCTCCCAACCGCGGAAGTCCCGTCCGGAGTCCTGCCGGACAGGCGCCGCATAATACTTCCCGTGTAAACCGTCCGCACCGGACGCGCGCCGGATGCCTGCCGGCGCCTCATCCGATCCGTAAACGCCCCGGGCATCAGGCCCTGCCGTCGCTTCCGCAGATCTTTATCTTTTCCTTCACAAGCGCCGTGACATATTCCATGGCGACCCTGCCGTATTTCTTTGGATCGAACGCATCCGGATTCTCCTTCAGGAAATCCTTGACGCCGTTGCTGTAGGCAATCCGCAGCTCTGTCGCAAAATTCACCTTGCTGATGCCGCGGCGGATGCACTCGCGCACCGCCTCGTCCGGCACTCCCGACGCCCCGTGCAGCACCAGAGGGATTGAAACCTTCCCGCGGATCTCTGAAAGCCTGTCCATGTCAAGCTTCGGCTCGCCCTTGTAAATGCCGTGGGCCGTGCCGATCGCGACCGCCAGGGACGTGATCCCCGTCTCCTGCACAAACCGCACCGCATCCTCCGGATCGGTGTAGCCCGGGTCGTTCACGTCAAGATCGTCCTCCTTGCCTCCGACCTTGCCGAGCTCGGCCTCCACCGGGATCCCCGACGGCCTGCACGCGTCCGCAACGCGCTTTGTCAGGGCGATATTCTCTTCAAACGGCAGCTTGGATCCGTCGATCATGATCGAAGTATACCCGGTCCGGTATGCCTGCATCGCCAGCTCAAAGCTGCTGCCGTGATCCAGGTGCAGCGCGACCGGAACGCCCGCGCGCTCTGCGGCCGCCTTCACATTCGCATAGTACATGGGCAGCCCCGCATACTTAACCGTGGAAGGGGTCGTCTGCAGGATCACCGGGGCACGCATCTCCTCCGCCGCCTTCACGACCGCCATCACCATTTCCATATTCTCTACATTAAATGCTCCGACCGCATATCCGTTCTGATCCGCCAGAGCCATCATCTGTTCTGATGTAACAAATGCCATTTTCTACCTCCTGGTTGCGCCTGTTCTATGGTATTTTTCACCATACCTCTGTTCAAATTTTTTATCCTGTTACGTCATTATCGCACAAATTTCAGAAAACGTCAATTTTATTCTCCTGAAATTGACGAAAAAATCTAAAAACGATTTTCATGCCGGGGAAAAACGCCACTTATCAGATAATTTCTGAATCACTTTCTTACGGCCTCAGCAGCAAGTGCTTCGGCCTGGTCTGAAACAGTAACGATCATTCAGCTGACGATCACACCGTCCTCGTCCCACAGGTCGTGCCAGTCATGTGCGCCCGGCCACAGGAACACCTGGCCCTTCACGAGGCGGTTGCCGCGCTCCAGTGTCGCGATCGTCCGCATCTCATCCTCTGTCAGCGGCTCTGTGAGCGTCGATTCCAGGTTCGCCGTGTAATTGTGCAGCGAGAACGGGATCGGGATCTGCCCCCTCTGGACCGCCCATTTCAGCGCGATGATCGCCGGGTGCACGCCGTGCGCGGCCGCGATCGCCTTTATCTCCGGCATCTCCATGTCCGCGATATCCTCCGGCACGATGTCGCGCTCCGGGCGCTTCGGGGAACCGATCGGCATATATCCGACCGGCTGGATCTTATGCGCGGTCAGATAGTCGAACAGCTCCTGCTGCTGGAAGCACGGATGCATCTCCGACTCGCAGGCCGCCGGATAAATGCGGAACTTGTCCATGACCGCCTCCAGCTTGGGGATCGTCATATTGGAGATCCCGATGTGCCGGATCAGCCCCTTGTCCACGAGCTCTTCGCACTGCCGGTAGGTATCCATGAATTCCTCCACGGAGAACGGCCGCGAATCCGGGTTCCTGGAATCCACGCCGCAGCCCGGCGCATGGTAGTTCGGGAACGGCCAGTGGATAAAAAACATGTCGATATAGCCGCACTGCAGATCCGCAATGCTCTTCCTGCAGGACTTTTCCACGTCGCGGTGCATATCGTTCCACACCTTCGTCATGATGTAGAGATCCTTTCTCTCTGCGACGCCCTCGTCAAACGCCGCGCGGAACACCTCCCCGATCTGCGCCTCATTGCCGTAGCAGGCCGCGCAGTCAAACATCCGGTACCCTGCGCGCAGCGCTCCCGCCACCGCGTCTGCAACCTCCTGCGCGCTGAAGCGGTCCGAGCCGAACGTCCCCAGGCCGATGCAGGGGATCTTATCTCCATTGTTCAGAGTGATCTGCGGAACCTTTGAAACATCAACTGCCATCTTCATGCCTCCTTCTTTCTTTTTTCTCTTTTCCTTCTTTGCGTTCTTTCTCTATCTTCTTTCCGGTTTTCTGATTTCTGTCTATTGTCGGCCCCGCCTCCAGCGCTTCTTCACCTGAAGCGTCACGCGCCGGGCAGAACACATCCCGGCCCCGCGATGCCGCAGACCTCACTGCTCGCTGTCGATGAGGATCTTGCCGCGCACCAGCCCCGGCGTCTTATACATCTCAAATGCCGACGCGATCTGCGAGAGCGGGATCTTTCTGAAAATAAAGGAATCGTCAAACTGCAGCTCGCCGGTCTTGAAATAATGGGCCGTCAGCTTCCACTCGTCCCCCGGGAACGGAGCCGAATAGCTCATCCAGGAGCCGGTCAGGTAAAATTCCTTCCGGTTGATCGCCTCCCACTCGTCCACGCCGAAGCTCAGCTCCCGCGTCGGCGTGCCGATGAAGCAGACCTGCGCCTTGTTTGCCGCCAGCCGAAAGGCCATCTTCATCGTGACCGTGTTGCCGGCGGTCTCATAAATATAGTCGAACCCGCGGCCCTCCGTGATCTCGTTCACCTGATCCATAAAGCCCTCTCTGCCGGAGTTTACGCCATGATCCGCGCCGAGGCGCTTCGCCAGCTCCAGGCGCTCATCCAGAATGTCGAATACGGTCACGGATTTCGCGCCGAAGATCTTCGCCCACTGCATCGTCATCATGCCGATCGTGCCGCCGCCCAGGATGGCGACGTTCTTTCCGCCCCTGTAATCCAGGCGGCGCAGGCCGTGCAGCGCAACCGTCGCCGGCTCAAAAGAGGCCCCCTTCTCGAAGCTCACCGTATCGTCAAATTTCACCGCGTTCTTCTCCGGCACCGAGACATACTCCGCGAAGCTGCCGAACTCCCTCGAACCGATAAAACTGTAATGCCTGCACAGGGAGTAATTTCCCTTCTGGCAGTCCTCGCACTGCATGCAGGGCACCAGCGGAACCCCCGCCACACGGTCGCCCGGTTTCAGCGCTGTGACGCCCTCGCCGACCTCCTCCACGACACCGGAGAACTCATGTCCCAGCACGTTCGGGAAAAAGTGGCACGCGTCGCCGTTCACGCGCGGCACGTCCGAGCCGCAGATCCCGGTGTATTTCACCCTGATCAGCACCCTGCCGGACGAGACCTTCGGCTTTTCAATCTCCTCATAGCGAATGTCATTCTTCGCATGTACAACTCCCGCTTTCATCATTCAGGATCCTCCTTCATTCTCAAGTCGTCTTATTCTGTCAGGCCGGCCCGGACATCCGCCCGCCAAAAATTTCCGCCGGCACACATTTTTCACTTTGCATCCTTCCCGCGGCTCAGCACCCGCGCGAAAAGAGCGGCCTCAGCCTCTCATACAGCTCCAGATACAGCTCCATCTGCCTCTGGTAGAGCGCGTGGCGCTCCATATCCGGCTCCTGCACTCTCGTGATCCGGATCGTGCGCCGCACTGCCTCATCGTAGCCGCTGTACAGCCCGCAGCCCACGCCCGCCAGCAGCACCGCCCCCAGCGTGGTGGCCGTGTCGGACGACGGCACCCGGATCGTCTTCCCCGTGACATCCGCCTTGATCTGCGTCCACAGCACGGAATTGGACGCGCCTCCCATCGCGTTCAGGACGTCCGCACTCACACCGGTCTCCGCGGCCGTGCGCAGATTGTGCTCCAGGGAGAACGCCACTCCCTCCAGCAGCGCGCGGATCATATGTCCCCTGGTCTTGTCGAAGGACAGGCCATAGAACACGCCTTTCGCGTCCGGATCCCAGATCGGGGAGCGCTCCCCTGCCATATACGGCAGGAACAGAACGCCCTCGCTGCCCGCCGGAACCTTCTCAGCCTCGGCCGTCAGCTCATCGAAGGAACGGCCGTCCCCAAGCTGCGCTCGGAACCACTTCAGGGTTCCGCCTCCGCCGACCGTGCCGCCCTGCAGAAGCCACAGCCCCGGCACGACATGCGGGGAAAGGATCAGCTTTTTGTGCGCCAGCGGGCGGTCGGTGCAGATGCTCATGCCTCCGGCCTGTCCTCCCTGCTCCTGCGTCTGTCCGGGCCGGTACACGCCGGCTCCGAGCGTCCCGCAGGCAGCGTCAAGCCCGCCCGCGGCCACGGGCGTCCCCTCCCTGAGGCCGGTCGCCTGCGCAGCCTCTTTTGTGACCGTTCCGACGATCTCGTCGCAGCGGTACAGCCGCGGGACCAGATCCGCGGAAAGGCCCAGCCTCCTGGCGAGCTTTGGATCGTAGCACAGCCGACTCATGTCAAAGAAATGGATGCCATAGCCCTGGGACAGATCCTGGCTCATCACCCCCGTCAGCTTCCAGACAATGTAGCTGTTGCTCTGGAGAAACTTGTCCGTCCTCTCAAAGATCTCCGGTCTCTCGTCCCGGAACCAGAGCATCTTCGGCGTGGTGTAGGAGGGAAGAAAGTCATTTCCGGCCACCCGGAAGACCTCGTCCTCCCCAAGCTTCTCCTTCACCCGCGCACAGATATCCCGCGCCCTCGTATCCATCCAGATCGGCGTCCGGGCAAGCACATTCCCCTGCCTGTCCACCGGGATCGCCGACCAGCTCTGCCCGTCCACCCCGACGCCGCAGACCGCCTCCGCGCTGACCTCCCCGCAGGCGAGCACCTCCCGGATGCCCGCGCAGATCGCGCCCCACCATTCCTGCGCATCCTGCTCCGCCCAGCCGGGCTGCGGATAATAGACCGCGTACGGCTGCGTGCTCTGCGCCAGCACATGCCCTTCCACATCGAACACGGCCACCTTGCAGGCCGACGTCCCGATATCAATTCCCAGAAGCTGTTCTCTCATATCATTTCTCCGTATCCATCCCGGCATCATCACACAGGTTCGCCCGAACCTGTATCGTTCCGTCCTGCATCATCTCACAGGTTCGCCCGAACCTGCATCGTTCCGTCCTGCATCATCTCACAGGTTCGCTGAACCGGTATCGTTCCGTCCTGCATCGCCACACTGGTCTGCCCGAATCTGTATAGTTCCATTATAGAGGTTGCCGGATAAAAACCATAGTGATATAATTAGAAATCATGGTAAAATATTCACTTTTTTCTGAGTTAAAGGAATTTTATGAAATATATCGATTACAAAGAACACAGACAACATGGAACCTTCCATTTTCCGATCGCCTACTACCGGGAAAACCCGCGCACCCCAAGGTACCTGATGCAGTACCACTGGCACCCGGAGTACGAAATTATCCGCATCATCTCCGGAACCTTCCAGCTCACCGTCAACAATTCCCCGGTTCTCTGCCGCGAAAACGATATCATCTTTCTCTCTGACGGCTTTCTGCACGGAGGGGTTCCGCACAACTGTTTCTATGACGGGATCATTTTTGACTTTCCGTTTCTCCTGAAGGACAACCACGCCTGCGCAAAGACCATTCAGGACATCGTCGACCACAAATACATCATCCGCACTCGGATCTCGGACTACAGCCCGCACGTTCTTCCGATCGTCACGGATATGTGCGCCGCACTCGCCTCCCGGCAGACGGGCTATGAATTCCTGGTGCAGGGATACCTGTACCAGCTTCTCGGCGTCATCCTCGCAGAGCGTCTGTATGATGAAAATTCCGACACCGTCGCTTCCTCAGCGCGCCTGAATTCCATGAAGGCCGTGCTGGCGCTCATCTCGGAAAGCTACGCGGACAGCCTTACACTGGACCGTCTGGCCGCGGCCGCCGGCATGAATCCGAAATATTTCTGCCGCTATTTCCACAATATGACCGGGCGCACTCCCATCGACTACCTGAATTACTACCGGATCGAGTGCGCCTGCGAGATGCTGGCGACGCGCAGCATCACCGTCAAGGAGGCCGCCTTTTCCTGCGGCTACAACGACGAAAGCTACTTCATCAAAACCTTCCACAAATATAAAGGCGTCACGCCGAAGCAGTACATGACCGCACAGTTCCAGAGCCTCCGGACGCCCGTCTGAGCGCCGGAGTTTTCGCAGGAGACGGGGCCGCACGGAACCTGCTTCTCCTGGACCTCCGGTATCTTTTCCTGGAAGCATATTTCTGTTTTCAGGGAGAATACACGGAAAGGTGCCAGGCGTCGCCGGTTCCGGCGGCCCCGTCCGGTCGTCTGTATTATGTTGCTGTACCGTCTTATTTCCTGTACATATTACTGCGCTGTCTTATTTCCTGTTTTCCTGTACATGTTCGTGCGCCGTCTTATTTCCTGTATATGCTGCCGCGCCGTCTTATTTCTTGTACATCGGGCCATATGCCGCGCATGCCCTGTAGTCAGCGCCCTCTTTGTCCATGCCGAACGCATTCCATGCGGCCGGGCGGAAGATTTTCTCGGTCGGCACGTTGTGCATGCACACCGGGATGCGCAGGATCGAACACATCGTGATCAGGTCTGCGCCGATGTGGCCGTAGCTGATCGCGCCGTGGTTCGCGCCCCAGTTGTTCATCACATCGTAAGCGGTCTTGAACGGGGAGCCCTCCACACCGTCGCATCTCGGTGCGAACCAGGTGCACGGCCATGTGTAGTCGGTTCTCTTCCATATCTTGTCAGATACGTCGTCCGGAAGGTTAACCGTCCAGCCCTCTGCGATCTGCAGGACCGGTCCGAGGCCCTTCACCAGGTTCAGGCGGATCATCGTCGCCGGCATCTCTGCCCTGGTCAGGAATCTGGACGAATATCCGCCGCCGCGGAAGTAACCGTTGTCGGCCGGGTTCCAGGTCGTCGCGTTCAGGATCGCTTTCTGATCCTCCTCCGTGACATCCCACCATTCCTTCATGACGCCGTTGCCGTTCTCATCCTTCGCCTCGCCGCAGGCATCCAGGCAGGCCGCGCCGGAATTGATGAGGTGGATAAATCCGCCGTTCTCCTTCGCAACGCCCTCAAGCTCGTAGCCGGTCGCCTTCTTGACGGCCTCCGGGCTCCAGTAGGTGCGGACGTCCGCGAAGATCTGCGCGCGGTTCGTCAGAAGCTTCATGAACAGCATGCCCATGCCGTTCAGGATATCGTTCTCCGTCGCCAGGATGTACGGCTCACGCGCGCCGTTCCAGTCGAACGAGGTGTTCAGCATCGCCTCCGGGAAATCGCAGTTCGGATAGAAATCCGTCCACTGCCGCTGTCCCTGAAAGCCCGCCGCGATCGCGTTGTGGCCGATCGCCTCCTCGGAAAATTTCGCGTCCAGCCTGTCGCTGCCGCTCATCAGATCCTTGATGATGAGCATCATCTTCACGACAAACTCCCAGTCCGCGTCCTTCTGCTCACGGGATTTCTGAATAAATTCCGGATTCTTGTCAAAGCCCTCTTTGCAGTATTCCTTCGTCCACTTCAGGGCCTTCTCAAACTCTTCGTGGTCGTAGATACCCTCGCTCATGCGGCGGATGATCTCCACCTCGTCCACGGACTCCACGCGCATCCCGAAATAGGACTCCAGGAAATCGGTGTCCATGATCGAGCCGCCGATGCCCATCGTGACGGAGCCGATCTGCAGGTAGGATTTGCCTCTCATCGTCGCCGCAGCCACCGCCGCACGGCCGAAGCGCAGCAGCTTCTCTTTGACGTCCTCCGGGATCGTGGTGTCGTCCGCCTCGCAGACGTCATGCCCGTAGATGCCGAAGGCCGGCAGGCCCTTCTGTGCGTGGGTTGCGAGCACGGATGCCAGATATACGGCGCCCGGCCGCTCGGTGCCGTTGAAGCCCCACACTGCCTTGATCGTGTTGCGGTCCATGTCCATCGTCTCCGCGCCGTAGCACCAGCACGGAGTCACGGTAAGCGTGATCGCCACGCCCGCGCGCTCAAATTTTGCCTGGCAGGCAGCCGCCTCGCCGACACGGCCGATCGTCGTATCCGCGATCACAACCTTCACCGGCTCGCCGTTGGAGTATTTCAGATTCTCTTCAAAAAGCTTTGCCGCAGACTTCGCCATGTTCATGGTCTGCTCTTCCAGAGAGCCGCGCACATCGAGCGGGCCCTTTCTTCCGTCGATCGCCGGGCGGATACCGATCACAGGATATTCGCCCACCAGTCTGTTCTTTGCCATAATCAATCCCTCCATATCATGATGATTTGTCTCGCATTTCGCACAAGATGCCATAATGTATTTTCATTATACAACATCTTTTCGGGAAAATCACGATAAAATCTGTCAGGATATGGACATTTTTTGCTATTTTAGGTATACTTACCGTGATGAGGCAAAAAGGGGGCCATTTTTATGAAAGCATTTCACGAAGTCCGAAGCTATGCGTCCGATTTTATGGTGTGGCAGTCTTCCTATGAGAATATCAGTTTCCTCGCACACTGGCATCCCGAGCTCGAGCTGATCTATGTTCACTCCGGAGCGGCGCGGCTCAGCGTCGGCGACCATGAATTTACGGCGCACGCAGGGGATCTGGTCATCGTGGACACCGGAGAATTTCACTACAGCGACTCTTTTGACTTCAAAAACTGTCTGGATTTTATCGTGTTCGACCCGACGATCATCAGCCCGCACTGCCATTCCTCCAATTTTGTCCGGCCCCTGGTCACAGCGGAAGAGCTGGCGCAGTACGGCATGACCGCCCAGACAGAGCACCTGTTCGCGGCCGTCCACGCGGAGCTGGACAAAAAAGAGCCATATTACCGCGAGATCGTCTCGGCCATGCTGCGCGAATTTTTCTACCGGCTGCGCCGCCTCCATCCCTGCGCCGACAATACCTCCGCTGCACATTCCCGCCGCACGGATATGCTTTATGATCTGCGGCAGCTTCTGACCTACATCGACGAGCACTACAGCGAGGACATCTCTCTGTCCTTTGCCGCGCAAAAAATGAATTTCAGCGAGAGCCATTTTTCCAGGATGTTCAAAAAGCTGGTCGGGCTCAATTTTGTCCATTACCTGAACGCGGTCCGGATCGAGCAGGCCGCCTCGCTGCTGCGCACCACCGGGACCAGGGTCTCCGACATCGCCCTCTCCTGCGGATTTGAAAATGTCCGGTCTTTCAACCGGACATTCAAGGACTACACCGGGTACACACCGACGCAGTTTCTTCATCTCTCTGATGCAGAGACGCTCCATTTTTCATTTTACAGGCGCAAGACGGATCAGAAGGAATTTGTGCAGTACGACTCCCTGACCGTGATAAAAAATACGCCCTCGTGATCTGCCGCACGGGCCGCGGCGGCAGCTTTTCCGTATTATTTCGCCGACGTTTTCTGCCCCCATCTATACAGGCTGTACATGCAGTAATTGAAGATCCTCTTATACGTCTTTGTCGTATAGTGCAGGCCGTCGTCATCGTCGTCGTCCGCGCCGTCGCTCGATGTGACCGCCGTCCCATACCCGTTCTGCATCAGGTAGGAATAGCAGTCGATGTACGTAAAGAGCCCGTCCCCGCACAGCTGCTCCCGGAGGACGCTGTTGAACGCGCGCACCTTCACCTCCGGGCGGTCTCTGTCGATCGTCACCTTCATAAGCTTATTGTTCACAGGATTCACCGACATATAAAACATGGTGCACCCTTTTTTCTGAAGCCTCCTGCCGAGCTTTGTCAGATACGTCACATAGCGGTCTGCGCGGTTCAGGTCGTGCACTCCGATATTGAATATGACCGCCGTCCCCTTCTGCGCAAGCTCCAGAAGTTTTGGAAGCCCCTCTTCATCAAACCAGTCGATCCCGGCCCCCGGCTTGCAGACAAAATCGATGCCTGCCAGCGCGATGTCTGCCAGTTTCTTTTTACCAAATTCCTTCCTGATCCACCTGCGCATATGGAAGGTCCGCGAATCTCCCACAAACACGACGTGCTGAAAGGTTTTGCCCTCCCCCACCACTTTGTCCTTCCATCTGAGCAGCTCTTCCTTAGTCAGATCCTCCTCGTCGCTGCGGTCAAACACCACCGGATACAGCTTCATCGACTTGCTGACCGTGATGACCTCCCCCACCTCGTACTGCGGGTCGCAGGACTGCCCCGGCTCTTCGGCCCATCCGAGGATCGTCTTCCCCGTCCTGTTGTACATGCCCGGGATCCTGTATCTCGCGCCCTTTTCCAGGCGCACCGTCTTGTAGCACAGCCCGGACGGCTGGTGCAGCTGCACCGACACGTATTTTATGATCGTGCGCACCGCATAAAGGCGGAGGTCCTCCCGGACCGTGATCGTATCCCCCGGCTTATACAGCGGCTTTTTGCCCGTTTCCGAGGCCGACCATCCGACCGGCTCATACCCCTTCAGGGTTGGAAGCTTTGGAAGCCGGATCTTCGTGTTCGCCTTCACGCGCAGGCCCATCCCGGAAAAATCCGCGGATTCCGTCATCCCCTTCTTTTCCTGAAACGTCACCCTGCAGGTCTTTGCGGTCTTCTCTTCATCCGTCTTCGTGCTGTCAGTCTTTGTACTGCTGGTCTTTGCTTTGTCCGTCTTCACCGCGTCGGTCTGCTTCTGGGCGGTTTCTGCGGTACCGGTCTTTGATTTATCCGTCTTCGCCGCGTCGGTCTGTTTCTGCGCGGTCTCTGCGGTGCCGGTCTTTGCTTTATCTGTCTTCGCCGCGTCGGTCTGTTTCTGCGCGGTCTCTGCGGTGCCGGTCTTTGCTTTATCTGTCTTCACCGCGTCGGTCTGCTTTTGCGCAGTCTCTGCGGTGCCGGTCTTCGCCTGCAGATGCGGGGTTCCCCAGACCATCGGGAGAAAAAGCAGCAGCGCCAGCAGCATTTTTCCCGTTTTGAATCGTCTTTTGTCTCCTGATATCCGTTTTCCCCTCATATTATCCTCGCTTTCCCCTCCGGATGCCCGTATGTTCTGATAGTTTGTCTCTGATTATAATCAATTCTCTCCTGTTTTTCAACCGGGAATTTGTAAAAACAATTACTGCTCACTCCGTGACCAGTAACGAGCAGTTTGGGCATGCAAATTCGCTTCGCGAAGCCCAAACTGCCTCTTGAATCACTTTCTTACGGCCTCAGCAGCAAGTGCTTCGGCCTGGTCTGAACAGTTACTAAAAACAACTGTTTGCGCCCGCACCAAAATATGGTAGTATGGTATATGAACAAACCCACTGCGCCCGACGCACACACAAAAACCGGGCAGCCATAATTCACGATCTGCGCCGGTTATCCCTGCGCGCTGTCCAATGGAGGAAATCATGAAGCGAACCCTGAAAGAACTGTGCATCCGCATCCTTATCCTGCTGTTTGGCCTCACTGTCGCCCATCTCGGCGTGACCCTCTTCCTGCTGGCGGATCTGGGCGCAGACCCGTTTAACGTACTCGTGCAGGGCATCTTCCGGACCCTGGACAGATTCGTAAGCTGGCGGCTGCTGACACACGGGAACACGCATAGGGTCATCTGCTTTCTCATCATTCTGGTCCTTCTGGCCGTGGACAGAAGCTACATAAAGATCGGGACGATCCTGTGCATGGCATTCGGCGGCCCGATCATCGATGTTTTCACGCGGCTGCTCTCCTTCCTCTTCGAGGACGGCAATCCGCTCTGGCTGAACCTGATCATGCTCGCCGCCGGATGCGTCATCCTCGCGCTGGGCATGACCATCGTCATCAAATCCGACGCCGGCGTCGGCCCAAACGATCTCGTCGCCCTCGTCATCAGCGACAAGACCCGCCGGCGCTTTGGCATCGTCCGGATCATCGTCGATGTCTCCTTTGTCGCGGCCGGCTTTCTGCTGGGCGGGACGATCGGGATCGGCACGGTCATCTGCGCATTTCTGGTCGGCCCCGTGGCAGACTTTTTCCTGCCCCGCAGCGAGCGTTTCGTAGACAAAATACTGAGGCTTGCGCGGGCAGCCTGATCTCAGCCGCACCGGGCGCGTTCTGCGAAGCGGAAGTGCTTCGTCCCGCGTCCGGGTGCACCCATCCGGATTTTCTCGTCCATATACTCCCATCCGCATATAGATCTATTCCGCCGCAAAAATATTTCACAAAAGTGTTGACAAAGACGTGAATATGTGCTTAAATTCTCATATGAACATTTATTCATGTATTAACCATACAAAGGAGTTTTCATATGAGCAGGACAGATTCGACGTTACACGAGCATGAGAGCTGTGAATGCGGATGCAGCCGGGAGCATGACGAGCATGCGCACCATCACGAAGAGCAGAAGTCATCACGTCATGGCACATCCGGCAGAAAGATCACAAAGGTGTACATCCTTGAAAACCTTGGCTGCGCTCACTGCGCCTCCAAAATGGAGGAACAGATCGCAGCCATCGGCGGGATCGACGGCGCGACGATCACCTTTGCCACCAGGCAGCTGCGCGTCACCGCAGAGGATCCGGACCAGTATCTCCCGGAAATCCGCAGGATCTGCACCTCCATCGAGTCGCAGGTCAGAGTGACTCCGCGCTCGGACGGCACATCCGGCAGAAAGATCACAAAGGTGTACATTCTCGAAAACCTCGGCTGCGCCCACTGCGCCTCCAAAATGGAGGAACAGATCGCGGCCATCGACGGGATCGACAGCGCGACGATCACCTTCGCCACCAGGCAGCTGCGCGTCACCGCAGAGGATCCGGACCAATATCTCCCGGAAATCCGCAAAATCTGCACCTCCATCGAGTCACGCGTCCGCGTGACAGAGCGGGACGCCGCAGCCCGGCGCGGGAGTGCTCCGGCCCGCCAGGGGCACGCGCACAGTGAGCATGAACATGATCATGAACACGGCGGCCACGACCACGACCATGATCACGACGATTATGACCACTGCTGCAATCACGACCATGGTCATGATGAACATGACCTCTGCTGCGACCATGATCACAATCATAACCATGACGAACATGACCATTGCTGTGACCATGATCACGACCATGGCCATGACGAACATGACCACTGCTGCGACCACGATCACAATCATAACCATGACGAACATGACCTCTGCTGTGACCACGACCATGATCACGACGGGCATGGCCACCGCTGCGAGCACGACCATGATCACGGGGAACATGACCACTGCTGCGAGCACGACCATGACCATGACGAACATGACCACTGCTGCGAGCACGACCATGACCATGACGAACATGACCACTGCTGCGAGCACGACCACAACAGGCACGATCATCATAACCACGACGAGCACTCCGTGCATGACCACGACGCGCACGATCACCATGATGACGCGGAATCCGGCGAGCGGAAGGAGCTCTTCTCCATCCTCGCAGGCGCGGTGCTTTTTATCGCGGCTGTCGTGCTTGACCATACCGGCTTCGCGGAGATGGTCTACCTCCCTGTCTTCATCATCGCATACCTGATCCTCGGGGGAGAGGTTCTCCTGGAAGCCGCCAGGAACATCGCCCACGGGCAGATTTTTGACGAGAATTTCCTGATGAGCGTCGCCACGATCGGGGCATTCGGGCTTCGCATATTCGGCGCGCAGGAGTACGCAGAGGCGGTCGGCGTCATGCTCTTCTACCGCATCGGCGAATTTTTCGAGCACAAGGCGGTGGAGCGCAGCCGCAGCCAGATCATGGACGCGGTTGACCTGCGGCCGGAGGTAGTAAATCTAATAGAGGGCGGCGAGATACAGGTTATCCCGGCAGGAAGCGCCGTAACCGGTGACCTGCTGCTGATCCGTCCGGGAGACCGCATTCCTCTTGACGGCGTGGTCGTCGAGGGGGACAGCCGTCTCGACACCTCCCCGATCACCGGAGAGCCCGTTCCTGTGGCCGTAAAATCCGGCGACGAGGTGACCTCAGGCTGCGTGAATACCTCCGGGCAGCTGACGATCCGCGTCGAGCGCCCGCTCGAAGAGTCCATGGTCACGCGGATTCTGGACTCCGTGGAAAACGCGGCCGCCAGCAAGCCGAAGATCGACCGTTTTATCACACGATTTTCCAGAATTTATACGCCCTGCGTCGTGCTGATCGCGGCCGCGACCGCGATCCTGCCCTCGCTCGTGTCGGGCAACTGGAATTACTGGATCTACACAGCGCTCACCTTCCTTGTCATGAGCTGTCCGTGCGCGCTCGTCCTCTCCGTGCCGCTCGCCTTCTTCTCCGGTATCGGGGCAGGCTCCAAAAAGGGAATCCTCTTTAAAGGCGGCGTCTCCATCGAGGCGCTCGGGCATCTGGACGCAGTCGTCATGGATAAGACCGGCACCGTGACCGAGGGCAATTTCCGCCTGCAGAAAGTGGTCTCCGCCGGCAGATATTCCGAGGAAGAGCTGCTGCGTCTCTGCGCAGGCTGCGAGCAGAATTCCTCACACCCGATCGCGCACAGCATCGTCGCAGCGGCGATGGAGAAGGGCCTGCCGCTCGAAACGCCTGAAAAGCTGGAAGAAATTTCCGGACACGGCATCGCAGCCACTCTGCCCGAGGGGCAGGTGCTGTGCGGCAACCGCAAGCTGATGGAGCGCTTCCATATTTCTCTGCCCGAACAGAGCGAGAAAAGCTGCGGAGCAGAAGTCCTGCTCGCCGTGGACAGAACCTTTGCAGGATATATGGTGATCTCCGACACGGTCAAGCCGGACGCAAGATCCGCGGTCAGCCGCCTGAAGTCCATGGGACTGCGCACGGTCATGCTGACCGGAGATTCCGAGGACAGTGCCAGGGCCGTCGCCGACGAGACAGGGATCGACGATGTCTACGCAAAGCTTCTCCCGCAGGATAAGCTGGACATTCTTACAAAGGTCCGCGGCAGCCACGGGACCGTGATGTTCGTCGGGGACGGGATCAACGACGCCCCGGTGCTCGCCGGAGCGGACGTCGGCGCGGCTATGGGGAGCGGCGCCGACGCGGCGATCGAGGCGGCAGACGCGGTCTTCATGAACTCCGGCGTCGAGTCGATCCCGGACGCAGTCGCCATCGCGCGCAGCACGAACCGCATTGCCCGCCAGAACGTCGTCTTCGCCCTGACCATCAAGATCGCCGTCATGATCCTCGGCCTGCTCGGCTTCGCCAATATGTGGATGGCCGTGTTCGCCGACTCCGGCGTCGCGATGCTCTGCGTGCTGAACTCGATCCGGGTGCTGTACCGCAGAAACTGACGCCCGCAGGCAGACAGCTACAGCAAAGAGCAGGGGGCAATGGATTTGCGGCAGCCCGGCAGGCATTCCTGCAGCAAAAGCCGGGGCAATGAATCTGCGGCAGCCCGCCAGGCATTCCTACAGCAAAAGGCGGGGCAATGGATCTGCGGCAGCCCGGCAGGCATTCTGAATAGGTCTGTCCGAATGAAAAGTCATTTGACCAAACACAGATTTTCCGTTAAAATAAGAGGATACCGGGAAGATTGGAGAGATGAAAATGTCAGAGTACAATGCCGGACTGCACGCGGATGAAGACGTCCTCATCCGGGCCGCAGAATTGTTTAAGGTTTTCGGAGATTCCACGAGGATCCGCATTCTCTGCGCCCTCTTTCACCGGGAGCTCTGCGTACAGGATATCGCGGATGAGCTCTCGATGACGCAGAGCGCGATCTCGCACCAGCTGCGCATCCTCAAGCAGGCCGCGCTCGTGAAATTCCGCCGCGACGGCAAGACGATCTACTACTCTCTTGCCGACGACCATGTGTCCACCATCATCGCGCAGGGAGTCGAACACGTCTGTGAGTAGAGGACTCGCAGCGCCGCCGTTCCCTTACACAGCATAGCCCCGCCGGATCACAGTCCGGCGGGGCCTTTTCTGTCCGCTCAGCGGCTTCTGCCCTCCAGCAGAGGCCGCGCCACGTGCGCATTGAAATATTCGATCAGCGGTCCCATGAAAAACGCAGTCACGATCGTGCCGGCCCCCACGACGGCCGCCAGCCCCGAAACCGGCTGCCCGGACAGCAGAAACAGCCCGACCCCGAGGATCACGCACAGCAGATCGCAGGCGATCCGGCAGTATCGGAACGGCGCCGGTTTCCACTTCTCCGCGATGATCAGCGAGATCGCATCATACGTCGATACGCCCAGATCAGCCGTAAAATACAGCGCCGACGCGAGGCACATGATCACGATCCCGGCGATCAGCAGCACAATTCTGACCGCAAACCCCGCGTCCGGCAGCACCCTCAGCAGAAATTTATGGGAAAAATCCGCGATATAGCCGAGCAGGAACAGATTGACCAGCGTCGCGATGCCGATCTTGCTCCGGTCATTGACCAGGCTGAACAGAAGCAGGCATATATTGACCAGCACATACAGCGTCCCGAAGCTCACCGGGATCACCGAATCCAGGCCGCTCATAAAGGACTGGAACGGATCCACGCCGAACGACGCCCGCTTGAACAGGCCGACGCTCAGGCCGCAGATCACGACCCCCATCACACTCATTGCAATTCTGCGATTTCTTTTTTCCATTTTTCCTCCTCGTTATCCTGATACCGGCCAGACGCTGCGGGCCGGCGGCAGTCTCCTTCCTTTCGAGACTGTCCCGGCCCTGATCACTCTGTCAGACCGCTGCGCCAGGCAGGCGCCGGCCTGTGCCGCTGTAATTATGTGTCTGTCACTGTCCGCACGCGGCCTTGAACTCCGTCCAGTTCCTGTTGTAGGCCTCGTCCGCCTCCGCGGAGACATTCTGGATGATCTCGCCCTTCGTCACGGAATCCGGGACGACCAGGTCCGGATTTACCAGCTCATCCGACGCGCTGCTCGTGTTGTAATATCCGATGTAATCCATGCACTGCGCGAACACCTCCGGCTCAAGCAGGTAATTAAGGAACTCCTGCGCCGCTTCGGCGTTCGGGGCGGCAGACGGCACAAAGGCTCCCATGATCCCGAAGCCGAGTCCTTCCTCCGGATAGACCACCTCGAGGTCCGGATTCTCCGCCATCACGGTCGTCACCTGTGAGGTATACAGAAACGCCGCGGACGCCTCGCCGTTCAGCAGGGAATCCTGCGTGTTGTCATCCTGGATCAGGCGGATATTCGGGGCGAGCTCCAGAAGCTTCTGACCTGCCTCCTCGATCACGCTGACGTCCTCCTCGTTCATGGATTTTCCCATAGACAGAAGCGTGATGCCGTTGATGACGCGGTAATTTGCCGTGATCGCCACGGAATCCTCCAGCGCCGGATCCCACAGGTCGTTGTAGCCCTTGATCTCCACGTCCGTCAGCATCGGGTCATAGACGATCAGCGGAATGCCCGCACCGTAGGGCACCGTATATTTATCCTCCGGGTCATAAAACTGCCCCTGATAGAGCGGATTGATATTGCCGAAATTCGTCACGACGTCCCGGTCGATCTCACTGACCAGTCCCTCCTGTATCGCCTGCTCGATGATATAGTCGTCGGCAACGATCACGTCATAGTCGCCGCCCTCCGCCTGCGCAAGCTTCTCAAGCATCGTCTCGTCCGTATCAAAATTGGAGTAGATCACCTCCACCCCCGTGCGCTCTGTAAATTCGTCCAGTACCTCCTGCGGGAACATGGATTCCCACGTGAACAGCACCAGCTCTCCCTTGTCCTCCGCGTGCACGGCGGCCGTCATGGAAAGTGCGGCAGCCGCAGCCAGTGCCATTGCCAATCCTTTTCTCTTCATAATACCTTTCCTCCTTCGGCGATCCTGCGCCTTACATGAAACTCTGCGGGTATCTGCACCGCCCCTGTGAACCGCCCGCAGACCGGATCACCGGCAGATTTTATGTGCACCTCTCACACCTGTCTTCTGCATCTGGGCAGAGAGGATACCACCGGCACCAGAACGGCAGCCGCCAGTTTATGTGCACCTCTCACACCTGTCTTCTGCGTCTGGGCAGAGAGAATACCACCGGCACCAGAACGGCAGCCGTCAGCTTATTTGCACCTCTCACACCCGTCTCCTGCGCCGGAGCAGAGAGGATACCACCAGCACCAGTATGACGGCCGCCAGTATGACCGTACACAGCGCGTTGACCTCCGGCGTCACGCCGGTCTTGATCTGCGTGTAGACCTTGATCGGCAGGGTGGACAGCTTCGGGCCGTTCACAAAAATGCTGATCACCACGTCGTCGAACGACATCGCGAACGACAGCAGGCAGCCGGAGGCCACCGCCGGCATGATCAGCGGGAGCGTGATGTCCCAGAAAGCCCGCGCCGGCGAGGCGCCAAGATCCCGCGCCGCTTCCTCGAGCGACGGATCGATGCCGACAAGCCGCGCTTTCACCATCATAAACACGTACGGGATGCAGAACGCCGTGTGCGCGATCACCAGCGTCACCATGCCGAACGGAAGGTTCAGCAGGGAAAAAAACGCCATGAACACCATGCCGAGGATGATCTCCGGCACCATGATCGGGATCGTGGACAGGTATTCCATCATGCCCTTGCTCTTATAGTCAACGCGCGCCATCCCGAGCGCGCCCAGCGTCCCGATGACTGCCGCGAACGCACAACTCACCGCCCCGAGCACCAGACTGTTCTGAAGCGCCTGGATCATCGCCCGGTCTCCCAGAAGCTCCTGATACCAGTGCAGCGTGAAGCCCTTCCAGGCCACCGGCAGCTTCGAGTCGTTGAATGAAAAGATCACAACCACCATGATCGGCAGGTAGGTGATCAGCGTGATCACAGCCAGGTACAGGCCGGATATCCGAAACCGTCTCTTTTTCATCAGAAAAGTCCCTCCAGATCCCTCACATGGGTGATCTTCCGGTACAGGAAGATCATCAGGCTGGTCAGCACGGTCAGGATGACCGCAAGCGCCGCCGCGAACGGCCAGTTGCTCCCGCGGGTCAGCTGATCCTGGATCAGACTCCCCACCAGTACGATCTTATTGCCCCCGAGGATGTCCGCGATAAAAAACAGGCCCATCGACGGGATGAAGGTCAGGATGATGCCGGAGAGCAGCCCCGGCAGCGTCAGCTTGAGCGTCACCGTCAGAAACGCCTTCGCGGGCGAGGCACCCAGGTCCCGCGCCGCCTCGACAAGCGACCAGTCCATCTTCTCGACGCTCGAGTAGACCGCCAGGATCATGAACGGCAGAAGCGCGTACACCATGCCGATCAGGACCGCCGGGTATGAGTACAGGATCTTCAGCGGCTTCTGCAGGATCCCAAGATTCATCAGCGCCGCATTAAATATGCCCTTCACCTGCAGGATGATGATCCAGCCGTACAGCCGCAGAAGCGAGCTGGTCCAGAATGGCACCATGATCAGGAACATCATGATCCT
>CANRBX010000057.1 GCA_947628955.1 uncultured Lachnospiraceae bacterium
AATCGGGATAAGGACAATGGCAATGATGTTCAATACGGCAAATGTAATTTCAATGGGTTCCATCGTTTTTCGCCTCGTCTTTCTGCTTTATATACTTCCCGCTCTTGATCCTTGCGTCCTTCGGCTTCGGTTCATCGTCCGGTATTGCCCATGAGTAATCAATCCTGACCGCGCCGGGAACACGCCCCTCCGCACATAAAATTTGTATGCGCCGGGTTGAAATTCCCCAGCGTTCCGCTGTCTGACGAATGGACAGATACTTCATTATTCTCGCCCCCTGACGACAAATTTCCACTCATATATTATGCTCGATATTGCGAACAAAATCAAGATGCTTTTCACGTTTTCTCGAAGATGTCAGATATGTTTTTTCAAGTTGGCTTTGTCGTTACTCACAATGTGGGTAGCGGAATTTTTTGCACGTCAATCAGTGGAATAGCAAACGGCAATATGGAATAAGCGCGTGGGTAGCTAAGAGCAAGATTCTACCACGGTGCCAAAATTCGCTTCTGCGCTCATTTTGTCCCGTGGGAATCTTGTTGGGGAGTGCCTTCCCCAAACCCTGCTTACACGGCTTGCGCCGCAAAAATGTTTCCTGCCCGCCCCTGTTTTTCGGTCAGATTCTGTCCGTTGCAAAATAAGGGACGATAAAAATTTTCTCCGTGAGTACCCCTCCATTTGTCGAGAAAATGTCCGTTATAAAGTAGAGGGGATATTCGCCTTATGAAAATTTTCTCTCGCCGGGTGTTAAAAAGTTGCCTCAAATTGTCCGTCGTAAAGTAGGAGGACTTTTTGTGAGTGATACCCGGCTTCCCGATGAAAAATGTAAGTTGGCTAACGGGAGCTAAAATTTTCTTCTGGCGATACCTGCGTTTCGGGCAATTTATGTCCGTTGTAAAGTGAGGGGCTTCTCCGAAATATTTTTACTTTGGGTGCCAAGTTTTTGCTCCAAAGTTTACGCTATGTTATCGCGATTGATAAATTATTTATCTCATTGGCTGCTGCAGGCTTCATTCCGCTGGTCGTTGATCAGGAAGGTTTCCAGCCCGGCCCGGATGAACTGATCGACAGTCTGCTGGATCCGGCTCCAGTCCATACATTTGTTTTTCAGCATCATCCGGTTGACCGCAAGGCAGCCGTTCATCTGAAACCAGAAAACCGCCTCCGCCTGCTCAAAGGTCAGGAGGCTTTTCTGCATCAGTTGTGTGATGAAACTCTCCTTACCCATATCAGAAAGCTTCTCCAGCAACCGGGCGGAGACAACGTCGTCGGAAAAGAGCACCTGATATCGGGGAGATGCCTGTATTTTTTCGCAGAACGGATAGGTACAGTTCTGCTTATTCGGGCACAGTACATGTTCCAGAACGCCTGAGGTATTGGAAAGGAAATCTTCAAAAATATCATTCAGCACATCATCTATATCGTAGTATCGGTATGACTGCGACGGGAAGCCGATCATCCGGCTTCCAAAAGACTCGCCGGTACGCAGCGTGCTGTGCGATATTGCGCAGAAGCTGGGGCTGTAGGATTCGCAAATATTGTGAGAAAAAGTGTTGACACGACTGCCTGTGGTGGTAAAATTATTATGTTATGCAAAAATTGTACCGGTAAACAGGCAGTGATCCTGAAGGAGTGGGAGGAAAAGTACGTGAAGAGAAAGTCTGGGTCAGGGATAAAAGGGAAAACTCTGGCTTTTGTCCTGGCCTTTGCGCTGGCGGCGCAGTCCGGGATGCAGCTTCAGATGCAGGCTGTGGAAAAGGATTCCCCTTCGGCTGACGCTGGAGAGACGGGACTGACGGGCGTTCAGATAGTTGACGGAGAGTTCTGCTGCTATTCGGAGGATGGGACTCTTGATGAGAAGCAGACGAATGCGCTGCGCGAGGCCGCGCAGAAGGAAGCGGATATCTCGCCTCTTACTGAGCTGATCGGCGAGCCGCTGGAGACGGAATATTTCGGCCAGGGCTGCTGGTTCGGGGCAAGCGGGGAAGAGCGCGGGGAAGACGGCGCCTGGTATTATAAGGATTTCGTAGTCTATGTTTACAAGACAGACGACATTACCTATTATATGGGCGTCGGCGCTTCGCCGGAAACAGAGACGGACTTTCCGGATCTGCTTGAAAGGACGGTTCAGGAGAACACGGACGAGGCAGACAGCCCTGCGGCGAAGCTGAAAGAGCTGTTTGAATATGTGGAGGATGAGTACAGCTATGCCCGAAAGGTCGGCTTTGAGGCATACGACGGCTGGCAGGAGGATTATGCCCTGGAGATGCTTACAGACAAGGCCGGGAGCTGCTATCATTATGCGGCGCTGTACGCTTTCCTGGCAAAGGCGGCTGTGGATTATGAGGCGCGGATCTGCATCGGGACTACGGACGGCTTTGATGCGTCTTCCTGGCAGCCGCATGCCTGGACGGAGATCGAGATCGACGGCGAGTGGTTTGTCTTCGACACGAATATGGATAAATATGCGGCGGATTCGAGCCTGCAGTATTACAGGATAGAGACGGATTCGGATGATTATGAGAAGCTCTACAGGCCGGAAGAGACCTGCACGGTGACACTCGGGACGGAGCCCTCTCCGGATGGGGATGCAGAGGCCGGGCAGATGCCGGAGGATGGGAGCGGCTCTGAAAAAGAGGCCGGATCCGGTTCAGAGACAGAGAGCGGGTCTGAGGAAGAGGTTGGATCCGCTACGGAGACAGAGAGCGTGTCTGAGGAAGAAGCCGGATCCGCTTCAGGGGCTGAGACTGAGACGGAATCGGAGGCTGAATCCGGGACAGAGACAGAATCGGAGGCTGAATCCGGGACAGAGACAGAATCGGAGACGGAAGCCCCGATGACGGAGAAGGTGGGGGTCACGGAGGACGGGGACTGCGTCTGGACGATGGACAACTTCTCAGAGCTTGCGTTTACGGAGGCCAGGCTGGAGGGGGACGTGATGACTCTGGTCGATACGGAAGGGACGGAGCACCGGTTCACGGATGCGGACAGGGAGGATATCGGCTCCCCGTACCTGATCATGTATGGAAGCTTTCTCTCGATGAAATACATGTCTGCAGAGAGCGGCAAGGCGGCGCGGCTTGTGGAGGAAGGGGACGAGCTCACGTTCCGCGAGCCGCAGTCCATGAAAGTTCTTGTCACAGTTTATGTGCGCTCGGGGGCGGGTCTGGATTTCGGCACGGTGGCGGTGGCCAACCGGGGAAGCGAGATCAAAGTGACCGGAGAGACGGGTAAATGGTACAAGGTTTCCCTGAGCGACGGGAGGGAAGGATACATCTCCAAGGTCGGCGTGATCGCGGACGAGGGCGCGCCGAACAGCAGCACACAGGGCGGACAGGAGCCGGAGACCGAGACGGAGACGGAACCTGTGCCTGAGACTGTGGTCGTGGAGAGCGAGGGTGAGTACTACCGTTACCTGCGCTTTACTCCTGCCGAGGATACCATTGTGGAGATCGATGGAGAGCCGTGCTATGTGACAGCCGGGGGAAAGGTTTCCGAGGGCTGGAAGGTGCTGGACGGCAGGCTGTACTATTCGGATGCGGACGGCCGCCTGAAATGTTCTGAGACATACGAGGGAATCACCTTCGGAAAGGACGGAGCCGCTGAGAGCAATACCGATGCGAAGCTGAAGATCCGGGTGATACAGATCCTAGATTCTGTCACGGACGACACGATGACAAAGAGCGAGAAGCTGTCTGCGTGCTGGGGCTACGTGACGAAGGGGAATATTTCCTATGCGGGCAAATACCCGGATCTGAATGCGGACGGATGGCAGAGGGCGATGGCCCTGGACACCCTGACGAGCGGGAGCGGAAACTGCTACGGATTTGCCTGCGCGTTTGCCGCTCTGGCGGAGGGGGTCGGCTACAGCCCGGAAGTGATCTGCGGACGCGTCTCGGGGTCGAGAGACCAGGCGGCAGACGGACTGACAAGACATTCCTGGGTGATGATCGACGGATGCCATTATGATCCGGAGGCCCAGTGGGCCGGCTGGTGTCCGGGAATCTACGGAAACGGTTCCTATCCGGTCACGCACACGGTGCAGAAGACGGTGACGTTTTAAGGCGAGGAGCCTGCGGACTTCCGGACGCTGCAGGAGACGGTGACGTTCTGAGAAACGGAGCCTGCGGACTTCCGGACGCTGCAGGAGACGGCGACGTTTTGAGGCGAGGAGCCGGCAGCCTTCCGGACGGTGCAGAAGACGGTGGCTTTCTGAGCCGGAGATGTGCCGTGCGGAGGATGCCGCTTCCGGATATCCGCGAAAGATATGATATAGTAAGAATCAGGAGGGGAGGAAAAGGGATGCGCGAAAGAGAATGCAGATCCGGTCTGCTGTTTGCTCTGGCCCTGGCATTTGCCATACAGTTCGCGATGGGAACGGGCCTCTTTTGGCGTGCTTCGGCAGAAGGCTTTTCCGAGAGCATTTCCGGTGCTACCGGCTGGGGCACCACGACGATCAATGTATACCGGGAAGATATGAGCCTGATCGGGCAGATCGGCGCGACAGAACCTTTTCAGATCCTGGGGAGGTACAATGACAGCCTCCTGCAGGTCGAGTACAATGGGATGATCGGGTATGCAGATAAAAATAACATCCTGATCAATCTCCCGGATGTGGAGCCGGGTATTATCTACAATCTGACAAATGCGACGGGCTCTGTTTTTACGGCGACTACCGAGAGGGGCACGGCGAATCTGAAGCTGGACCTTTTTGGCACGCAGCTGTATTACAACGGCAGCGCCGCTGACTATTATGACAAAAATGCGTACGCCGATACGGCGGGCTCCAGGGCCGGAAGGATCTGGAATGAGAAGCTCGGCAGATATGAGTTTGCCGTCCCCATCCTTTTTACTGCGGCGGAGAAAATTTCGGCGGCCAGGGAGCTCGCGGCAGCGGACGGCTATGATTTCAAAATCTATGACGCATACCGCCCGAATGTCGCCACGCAGCTGATGAACACCTCGTTTAACAGCCTCTATGGACAGTACGGGGGCGCTCTGAAGCTCGGAGGCTATGATACGGGCTTCTTTGTGGCGACGGCGCTCTCTGCCCACAATATTGGCTGTGCGATCGACGTGACGATGGTGATCGGAGACGAGGAGGCCAATATGCCCACGAAGATGCATGTGCTTTCCGGGGACGCAGCGCTTCTGAATTATTCTTCCTCGGGCAGGATGGCCCACGAGCTTTCCGGGCGTCCGTACAGCTACTATTCCGACAATTTTGCCGGCACCATGACAGAAGATGCGAGGAGGCTGTGCTGGTATATGATCCAGGTGGGAATGACGGGCCTCGGATCAGAGTGGTGGCATTTTCAGGACCAGACAGGCTATTCCTACAACAGCGGGTTTTACTCCAATCTTGCCACCTGGTATCCGTGCCGGCTGTATGACGTGGCAAATGCTTCGGGCGCGTCCGACGTGGTGACCACGCGTGCCGAAGCGGTTTACCAGCTCTGGGCGGCGGAGGGATTTCCGGCGGCTTCCGGGGATCTTCCGTTTACGGATGTCACGGAATATGACTACTATTATAATGCCGTGCGCTGGGCGGTCTCAGAAGGGCTGATCTCGGGAAGCAGCGCCAGTACCTTTTCACCTGACGATGCGATCACGCGGGCAGGATTTCTGGATATGTTTTACCGGGACAACGGTAGTCCTGCGGAGTATGCGGTCGGCGCGCCCACCTTTGAGGATGTCAGCGCCAATGCATGGTATTACAGAGCCGTGCAGTGGGCCGCAAAGCGGGGCATCACAAGCGAGGCCTCCGGGACGTTCCGCCCGACCGGCGTTCTGACACAGAGACAGCTGCATGAGTTTCTGGTCAGGGCCAGCCAGTCAGGGATGAGGCTCAGCGCAAATTATCTGTGACGTCAGCAGGCCGGGACAGACCCGGACATGCCTGCGACGACGTGAACCGGAGCAGACCGGATGCGCCTGCACTGCCTCCGGAGCAGATGCCTGCAAACACGCTCTGGCTGGATCCCGCGCAGATGCGGGGTGACTCTTATGATATGAGGGAGATATGGAATGAAGAAGTGGAAACACGGGAGCATGGCTTTTCTGATATTGTGCCTGTCATTGCTGCTGCCTTCTGCCGTTGTCCTGGGGGCGTCCGCCGGGAATAAGCTGGACGGACCGGAGCTTCTGGCCGAGGCCGCGGTGATGATGGATGCGGATACAGGTGAGATCCTTTACAGCAAGGATATGGACGAAACGGAGTATCCGGGCGGTCTTACCAAGATCATGACGACGCTGCTTCTGGCAGAGAACTGCAATCTGGAAGAGAAGGTATCCTTTTCTGAAATCCTGTACAACGTTGAGGAGGGCGGTCTGCGGCTGGGACTCCAGCCGGGAGAGGAGATCACCCTTTACGACGCTGCCTGCGCGATCATGCTGGGATCTGCAAATGACGTTTCCAACGGTGTCGCGGAATATATGGCCGGGAGCAGTGAGGCCTTTGCCGAGATGATGAACGCGCGTGCGGCGCAGCTCGGCTGTACGAACACTCATTTTTCCAATCCGCACGGCCTTTCCAGCAGCGACAATTACACCTGTGCCCGTGATCTCGCCCTGATCGCCCGGGCAGCTTATGAAAATGAAACCCTCCGCCAGATCTGCAGCCTGAAGGAGTACACGATACCGGCCACCAACCTGAACGACGGTGTCCGGCAGCTGCAGAATTATCACCAGATGCTTCAGGAGGGCTCCGGCTATTACCAGGACTGGTGCATGGGCGGGAAGGAGAGCTATACTTCACAGAGCCTGAACTCTGTCATGACGTTCGGAAGCCGGGATGGAAAAAATCTGATTTCCGTGGTCATGGGGGTGTATGATTCGGGTGAGGCGTATGCAGAGACTGCCCGGCTTTTCTCCTATGGATTTGGCGACGACACTGCCGAAGAAGAGCTCACGGAGACGGAGTCTGAAACGGAGCGGGCGACGGAAAAGGTAACAGAAAGCCCGGCGCCGGCCACAGAAGAGCAGACCCCTGCTGCGGAGGAAAGCTCAGAGGGGCAGATGTCTGAGAGTGGAGAAACCGAGGAGGGCCGGCAGGATGATGAGCGGCTGGGCGGTACGCTCGGCACGCTGACAGCGTATCTGGATGAGGGAAAACGTTTCCTCTCAGCATACGCAGAGGAACATTTCATGGTAGTATTCGCCTGCGGATGTGTGTTCCTGCTCCTGCTGTTTGTGCTGATCGTGCTGCTGCTGAGACGCTGCATCACGGATTCCAGGATCCGGCGGAAACGGAAGAAGGCCGAGAAGATATGGAAGGAAAAGGAATCGCTGGTCGAGCAGATGACGGTGGAAGAGCTGGAGGAGGAGCTCCGCCGGAGAGGGGAACCAGGAGAAGGTGCCGGCGCTCAGACGCCCGGCGGGATTTCCGAAAGAAAAGACCGGACGGATGACCGGACACGAAAATGATTGGGAAATGGTTTTCTGTCTTGTAATCTGAAATCTTTTGTAGTATAATGTGCATGAAAAACGGGGAGGCCCGGGGCCTGAGAGTAAACCGTACGGTTTTGACCCTTTGAACCTGATACAGATAATGCTGGCGCAGGAAAATAAGACGTGTTTGCGGGACGCGGGTTCCCGCGGATGATGTGTGTTTATTGTGCTGCCGGCAGTTCTGCCGGCAGCTTACTTTATGTGTGATACAGAGGAGCGTATATGAAAAAGCTTACGAAAACAGCCCCGGTTCTGGTGATCCTGGGACTGCTGATTGTCTGGGAACTGATTGTGCAGCTTGCGGGGATCCCGCTGTATGTGCTTCCCGCGCCGAGCGATATGCTGCGGGCGTTTTTTGCGGAGCTTCCGGAGCTGGCCGGGCACGCGGCGGTGACCGTGATGGAAGCGCTGGCTGGGATGGCCATCTCGTTTGCAGTCGGCATTCTGATGGGCGTTCTGATCGACGCAATGCCCACATTCAAAAAATGTGTCTATCCGATCCTGGTCGTGACGCAGACGGTTCCGGTCATCGTGCTGGCCCCGATCTTTATCATCTATATGGGATTCGGGTATGCGCCGAAGATCCTGACGGTCGTCCTGATGTGCTTTTTCCCGATCGTGGTCAGCTTCAGCGACGGCCTGGGGGAGATGGACGAAGGATACATGGATCTTGTGCGCATCTGCGGGGGTTCAAAATTTCAGATCTACCGGATCGTCAAGATTCCGTCGGCTATGATCTCTCTGCTGTCGGGGCTCAAGGTGGCCGCGACTTACAGCATCAGCGGCGCGGTGGTCGGAGAGTGGATCGCCTCACAGAAGGGCCTCGGATATTACCTGATCCGCGCGAAGAACGGCTATATGCTCGACAAAGTGTTTGCCTGCGTGCTGATGATCATCATTCTGAGCCTGCTGATGAACGGTTTTGTAAAGCTGTTCGGGCATATGGTCATGCCTGCGCGCCGGCGCGCACAGAGCCGTACCTGATGATGTAAATCTTTTAAAGATTTTCATAAAAACAGTTTCTAAGGGAGGAATTTCAATGAAAGCAACATGGAAAAAGGGTGCAGCAGCGGTACTGGCAGCAGGGATGATGCTTGGCATGGCGATGCCGGCTGCGGCGCAGGAGGGCGCGGAGCTCAAAAAGGTGACGGTGATTCTGGACTATGTGCCGAACACGAACCACACGGGCATGTACGTGGCCCTGGAGAATGGCTACTACGAGGAAGAGGGGCTGGATGTGGAGATCATTGAGCCGACCGACGGTGCGACGGCAACTCTTGTAGCACAGCAGAAGGGTACCTTCGGCGTCAGCTACCAGGAGGATGTGACGATCGCGCTTACGGCGCAGGATCCGCTTCCGGTCAAGGCGATCGCGACGATCATCCAGCACAATACCTCCGGTTTCGTGAGCCTCGCGGACAGCGGGATCGAATCTCCGGCGGACTTTGAGGGAAAGACCTATGCGGGCTGGGGCGGCCCGGGCGAGGCTGCCGTGCTCGAGGCGTGCATGACGCAGGCAGGGAAGGATTTCTCAAAGCTGAACATGGTGATCTCTGACGGCAGCGGCTTTGAGGCGCTTGGCAAGAGCTGCGACCTGATGTGGTTCTTTGAGGCATGGGATTCCGTGATGGCCGAGATGAACGGAGTGAAGATCAACTACATGGCATGCCGTGACCTGGATGAGAGGCTGGATTATTACACGCCGATCATCATCGCGAGCGATGCGGTGCTCGAGGAGGACCCGGAGATGGTCTCCGCTTTCCTGCGCGCGACACGGAAGGGCTATGAGGATACGATCGCGGATCCGGACGGAGCCGCTGAGATCCTCTCTAAGTATGCGCCGAATTACGATCTGGAGATGCTGAAGATCTCCCAGGAGTATCTGGCGGACAAGTTTATGGAGGATACGGACGTCTGGGGCGAGATGAAGGATGAAGTCTGGGACAATTACAGTGCGTTCCTGGAGGAGTATGGCGTGATCAGCGAGGCGATCCCGGCGGCCGAGTGCTATACGAATGAATTTCTTCCGCAGTGAGGGCGGACGGCCTGCAGCGTGCAAAACATATTTTTATGAGGGAGCAGAATACGGGCGATGAAGCTGAGTGTAAATGATCTGAATTTTTCCTATGCGGACAAGAATGTCCTGAAGGATCTGTCCTTTGCCGTGGAGGAGGGCGAGTTTGTGAGCATCCTCGGCCCCTCCGGCTGCGGAAAATCGACGCTTTTGAATGTGCTGGCCGGTATTTTGCGCCCTCAGGGCGGCCGGATCCTGATCGACGGTATAGCCGTGAACGGCATGTACAGCCAGTTCGCTTATATGCCGCAGAACGACCTGCTGTTCCCGTGGCGGACGATCCTGGACAACGTCTGCCTCTATGGAGAGATCCATCACCAGAAGGAGGAGGCGCGCCGGCGCGCGCAGGAGCAGATGGACCGGTTTGGCCTTGCAGGATGCGGGGACAAGTATCCCGGCGAGCTTTCCGGCGGAATGCGCCAGCGCGCGGCATTTCTGCGCACAGCGCTCTGCGACGCCCAGATCTATCTGCTCGACGAGCCGTTCGGCGCGCTGGATGTGATCACACGCGGCGATATGCAGGACTGGCTGCGCGAGCTGTGCGGCAATCTGAAAAAGACGATCCTTCTGGTGACCCATGATACGGATGAGGCGATTTACCTGTCCGACCGGATTCTCATTTTCGGCGCGCCCGGCGAGGGCATCCGCAGAGAGTTCACGGTGACAGAGCAGAACCGTACCCGGGAGTGGCTGTACGAGCAGGGGGCCCTGCGCGCAGAGATCTACCGGGTGATCAAGGCGCAGTGACCGGGGCACAGAGAACCGCCGGGTGATCAAAGTACAGTGACCGGGGTGCAGAGAGCAGAGAGCGGGATACAGGGATCCGGCCCGGACGCCGACGAATACCGGCGGATGCCGCGCACCGGAGCGGCTGTACGAGCAGGGGGCCCTGCGCGCAGAGAACTGCCGGGTGATCAAGGCGCAGTGACCGGGGCAGAGAGAACCGCCGGGTGATCAGGGCACAGAGAGCAGGACACAGGGATCCGGTTCGGATAACCGGCGGATGCCGGATACTGCACACGAGAAAGCCGGAAAAGCAGATGGGATTGGGGCAGGATATGGTGACAGGACGAAAACGGAACCGGAATATGCGCATGCTGGATATGCATGCGCATTTGCTGTGTCTGTCAGACGGATACGGAGAAAAGCTGACAGACCGGGAAATGCAGGCCGCCGGCGTGCGGGAGCTTGCTCTGCGCCGGGAATACGGGGTTGACACGGTCTTCAGCTGCGGAACCCCGCGGGAACTGGATATCATGGAGCGGTATCTCAGAGAGGCCGGGCCGGATGAAGACACGGGCGCAGAGAAAAACGTTCAATCCGAGGTTCAGCCCGGGGCAGGGGAAATTTCCCAGTCCGGAGCAAGGAGAGCCGCCCGGTACGGGGAATGCGTCCGGGATTATCTCAGCTTTGGTATTCATCCCTGGCAGAGTGACCGGTGGCAGCCGCAGGAGTGGCGCGGGTATTTTCAGAGGGTTCCGATGATCGGCGAGATCGGGATGGATTCGGTCTGGACAACTGTGCCGCTTCAGACGCAGCGGCGTGTGTTCGCGCAGCAGCTGGAGATTGCCGCTGACCTCGGCAGGCCGGTTATCCTGCACACGAAGGGGCAGGAGGCGCAGATCGCGGAGATGATCCGCGGCTTTCCCGGACATGTGTGCGTACACTGGTATTCCGGGGATGAAAAAAACTTTGAAAAATTTCTGGAGATGGGGTGCTTTTTCACTCTTGGGCCGGATCTGTCGGAGGTGTGTGGCTCTGCTGCGGACGAGGGGCTGTACAGCCGCATGCTCAGGGAAATCCCGGCCGCGCGGCTGTTCCTTGAGACGGATGGCCTCTCTTCGATCGCGTGGATGCGGGGACAGGGTGCGGAGGATGTGCCTTTCGCCCAGATCCCGGCGGTGCTTGGCCGGAACCTGGACTTTGCGGCCGGAAGAAAACAGATGACGGCAGAAGCACTCCAGGCTCTGATCTGGAACAATTTCCGCGAATTTCTTGATTGACAGAAGCGCCCGGAAAGGATATGCTTTTACCTGGGAGGGGTACCGTATGGAGAGACAGTATCAGAAAAAGTCATATGCATTGTTCCGGGTGTGGCTGGCGGCCTTTGCGGCGGCCATGATCTTCTTCGTGCTTCGAAGGGAAATTTTTCCGCTGATCGGCTCGGGGAAGAATGCCGGTATTCTTTCCCTTGTGTTTCTGGATCTGCTTTTTGTACTGATCCTGGCGACGCAGAGTGTTTACTGGATCGGCGGGATCACGTTTGAGGAAGCTGCCGGGGCGGACGCCGGCGCAAGAAGGCGGTTTGCGCTGCGGCATCTCGCAGTCTTTCTCGCCGCGACGGCCGTTTTTCTGGTCTATTGTTTCGGCATGAAGAATATCCTGCAGCCGGACCACACGAGGGACTCCCTTGTGGCCGGGGGCACGGTCTGCGCGGCGGCAGTGATATGCTCACGGTTCCGGCTGTGAGTCTGCATGTTTTTCATGTCCATTTGTCCCCTGGCTCTTGCAATATTACAGGATTCATCTGCAAAGAAGGTGGGTGGTATATTATGCAGGATCGATACGCAGGCGATATAGGAGATTTCGGAAAATTCGGGCTGCTCAGGGCATTCCGGAGAAATGGGCTGGAAATCGGGGTCAACTGGTACAAGACAGAGCCTCTTGACGAGGAGCGCCGGGAGGACGGCTCCTTCCGGCAGCGCGACGGACGGCATCTGATTCCGAACCAGTATGCCGTGTGCGACTGGACGCTTGCAGAAGCGCTGAGTAAAATCGCGCGGAGCGAGACGCGTTCCGTCGCAAAGCTCGAAAAGGCCGGCCTGATCCCGGGAGCGGTCTATTACCCGGAAATTGTCACGGTAAAGGGGCGCGGGGCATGGCACCAGGGGGCGCTGGAGGCCCTGCAGGGTGCGGATCTGGTGTTTCTTGACCCGGATAACGGCCTTCTGGTGAAATCTGTGGGCCGGGGTGCGGTCAGAAGCGTGAAATATGTGTTTTATGAAGAGGCGGCGGACTATGTCAGGAGAGGGCAGAGCGTTGCGGTCTACAATCACCGCGGCAGAAAGAGGCCCGGGAAGTATTTTGAAGAGATCCGGGATTCCTTCGCAGCGTCTGAAGCCTTCCGCGGTAAAACCATCTTTACAATTACATTTCCCAGATTTTCCATCCGGGACTATTTTATCATATGCGCAAACGCGGACCACAGCAGCAGGGTGCTGCGGGCCCTGGATCAGCTTCTGTACAGCAGCTGGGGAGAAAAAGGGGTCTGCCAGATCTCGGATGATTCGCGCGGGCTGTTTTACAATTAATTTTACAATTCAAAAGAAAAGCCGCACGGCGGGCTGTTCTGCGCAGATCTGCAGATTTTGTTCCGTGTAAATTCACGGATTCTGTTTTGTGTAAATTTACAGATTTGCTGTTGACAGAACGGCTTTTTAGTGGTATGGTTAGTTACATAAGTAATTAACCAGTAAACCAATGAACGTGATGCCGGCGCAAAATAATCTGCTGAAGAGCTGAAGGAAGTGAGACTGCGTGAATGAAATCCTGACACAGGAGAAGTCGATCTATATACAGATCGGGGAGATGATCGAGAATGATATCCTCCGCGATGTGCTTCTGGAGGAAGAGCGCGTGCCGAGCACGAATGAGCTCGCCAGGCTGCTTACGATCAATCCGGCGACAGCCGCTAAGGGGATCAATCTTCTGGTGGACGCGGGGATCCTGTACAAGAAGCGCGGGATCGGAATGTTTGTGGCGTCCGGGGCGAAGCAGCAGATCATGAAGCGGCGGAGGGAGCATTTTTACGAGGATTACGTGAAGAGCCTGATGGCGGAGGCGGACAGCCTGGGGATTACGAAGCAGGAGCTGGTTGCGATGATCCTGCAGGCGGAGACGGGCAGATCCGGCTGAGAACGGCCCGGGACAGGCCGGGTGCCACAGGTGCGTCGGCGATGCAGGGAGATCCCGGCAGCAAGATATGGTGCAGGAGGCTCCGGGCCGGACGTCTCAGGCGGTGCAGACACGGCGGCGCGGGATGACCCGGGGCAGATGTCTCAGACATGGTCCAGGACGGCTCAGGGCCCTGCAGCCGGATGAAAAAGGAGTGGATGGGAAATGAGCAAGCTGACGGCAAGGGAAATTGTGAAGACGTATGCGGGCAGGGATGTGCTGCGCAAAGTCAGCCTGGAGCTGGAGTCCGGGAAGATCTACGGGCTGATCGGGAGAAACGGGGCGGGCAAGACGACGCTTCTGTCCGTCCTGACCGCGCAGAACCCGGCGACGGCGGGCACGGTTGAGCTGGACGGGATGCAGGTGTGGGAGAACCCGGAGGCTCTGGAGCATCTGTGTTTTTCACGGGAGCTGAACCAGATGGCCGGGAGCGGCGTGGCCACGATGAAGGTAAAGGAGTATCTGCAGATTGCCGCGGCGTATTATGCACACTGGGACGGGGAGATGGCGAAACGTCTGGTCGGGGAATTCGGGATTGATGTGAAGAAACGGATCGGAAAGCTCTCGAAGGGGATGCTTTCCATGGTGACGATCATCGTTGCGATGGCGAGTAAGGCGGATTTTACCATTCTGGATGAGCCGGTATCGGGTCTGGATGTGATCGCCAGAGAACACTTTTACCGGATGCTTCTCGACGAGTACAACGAGACCGGGCGCACCTTTGTGATTTCGACCCACATCATTGAAGAGGCCGCGGACGTGTTTGAGGAAGTGATCATTCTGGACGACGGCAGAATCCTCCTGAAGGAGAATACACAGGAGCTTCTGGACCGCGCGTACCATATCAGCGGGCACGAAGAAGATGTGGCCCGGGCGGTACAGGGCCTGACGGTCTGCCATGAGGAGCGCCTGGGGCGAAGCAGAGGCGTCACAGTGCTGCTTTCTCCGGGGCAGGAGCTTTCGTGTGACTGCAGCGTAAATGTTCAGAAGGTCAGTCTGCAGAAGCTTTTTACAGCGCTGTGCGGGGAGGAACGCGTATGAGCAGGCGGTTAAGAAAATGGAAGCTGTGGGGCGGAGCCTCCCTCAACTATGCGGCGGCTGTACTTGGAATTTCTCTGTTTGCCTCTGTGCTCTCCCTGCTGGAGGGAGAATCGGCAAAAGGCGCGCTTTCGAAACTGTCGTTTGTCGTTCTGATGGGAGGAATGCTGATCCTGTTCATCGTCGGCGTCAGCCTGTTTCAGACGTATTTCCCGGTTCTGCTGTCGATGGGGGCGACAAGAAAAGCGATCATAAGAACCTTTCTCCTGAACCTGGCGGCGACGATCCTGATCCTGACTGTGCTGACCGGACTGCTGTGGTCGCTGATCCCGGATGACGCATTATATGCGGGGATGGTCTCTGCGGACATCGCCCCGCCGCGTGCGGATTTCGCCCCGCTGGGCTGCGCCGCGGGCATTCTTTTCCTTGGCGCCGCCCTTGGGATGACGTTCGGGGCGGTGATGATCCGCTGGCGTAAGGCAGGAGTGATCATTCTGGCGCTCATATATATGGTCGCCAGCGCTCTGTTCGGTATATATATCGCATCGGGCGGCATGGCATACATGCCGGAAGGACCTGCAGTGCTGCACGCAGGGAGGACCTCTGCCTGCCTGTGGATATTTGCCGCGGGTATGGCAGTGTATCTGGCGTCAGGCGTTTTTGCGCTGGCGGTGATCCGGAAAGCCGAAGCGCGGGTGTGACGGAAGGAGGGCGGAAAAATGCTGGAGAACCTGAAAAGACAATTTGCTGTACAGTGGGAGACTGCTGCGGCCGGCTGTGCGGTCATGCTTGGGGCGTGGCTGACCGGCGTCGTGATCCATGCGGTGATACAGGGCATGAGAGAGCCGCCGGATGAGGTAGTGGCGCTTGGAACCTGCATCGCCTGCGTGGCGGCCGCCGTTTACCTGCTCTTTGTCATGATCGGGCAGATCTCGCTGTATTTTCGCGTCGAGGTGGGGATGGGGCTTACCCGGCGGAACTTCTGCCTGACACATTTTGTGTTCTGCCTGGCAGAGGCGCTTGGATATGCAGCCGTTCTGATCCTGCTGTGCGCGGCGGAGGACAGGATGAACGGCCTGCTTTATCCGGGGAAGGACAGTCTGGCCGATCTGGTGCCGTATCTGTGCCGCTGGGCGTTTCCGGGGGCGGCTGCGCTTGGCGCGCTCGGAAATTTTGCCGGAGCGCTGCTGATGCGCTTCGGGCGCAGGATCTCCGTGGTTCTGTGGGCAGTCTGGATGCTTCTGTGCATCGGCGTTCCGAGGATCTTTGAAGCGGCAGAAAAGACACCGGAGTCCCCGGCGGGCCGGGTCTGGGCCGGGATCATCCGGGCGGCGTCTGGTATTCCGCGGTATCTGTGGCTGCTTCTTCTGGCAGCTGTCAGCCTTGCGTGTTTTGCCGCCTGCTGGACGCTACTGCGCAGGCATCCGGTGGACGTCTGCTGACATTTACAGAAGGATCCGGCCTCCCTGCAGGAAAACAGGAGCGAATTTTGCAGTTACTGTTTAGACCAGGCCGAAGCACTTGCTGATGAAGCCGTAAGAAAGTGATTCAGGATTCTGCATAAATTTGTGCATTCAAAATGTAACAGGACGTTGCAAATGGCGTTTTCTGGTGTTATAATCTTCGATTGAAGGGGAACCCCGCGGGGGTTTCCGGCCCGATGCGGCCCCGGAGGCGCTGCGGCCTTCGGAGCAGCTGTAAAATAAGAAGATTGAGGAGAACGAGGATGAACAAGAGACCAACGGTATTGATGATTCTGGACGGATACGGACTGAACGATGAGAAGAGGGGCAACGCGATCGCGCAGGCGAAGCGGCCGGTGATGGATGAGCTGATGGCGACATGCCCGTTTGTGAAGGGCAACGCGAGCGGCCTGGCGGTTGGACTGCCGGACGGACAGATGGGCAACTCTGAGGTTGGACATCTGAACATGGGCGCAGGACGTATCGTATATCAGGACCTGACCAGGATCACGAAGGAGATTGAGGACGGCACGTTCTTTGAGAATGCGGAGCTGAAGCGCGCGATGCAGAATGCGAAGGACAAAAACTCCAGTCTGCATATGTACGGACTGCTCTCGGACGGCGGCGTGCACAGCCACAACACGCATCTGTATGCGCTTCTGGAGATGGCGAAGCGCTTCGGCCTTGAGAAGGTCTATGTGCACTGCTATCTGGACGGGCGTGACACCCCTCCGACCTCCGGAAAAGAGTACGTGCAGGAGCTCACCGACAAGATGCAGGAGATCGGCGTCGGCGAGATCGCGACGGTGATGGGCCGTTACTATGCGATGGACCGCGACAACCGCTGGGATCGTGTCGAGAAGGCATACCGCGCGCTGACGCTCGGCGAGGGCGACCAGGCATCCTCCGGCGTCGAGGCGGTGGCGCAGTCCTACGCGAAGGATGTGACGGATGAGTTTGTTTACCCGACGGTAGTGATGAAGAACGGCGCTCCGACGGCGACGATCCGGGACGACGATTCGATCATTTTCTTCAACTTCCGCCCGGACCGCGCGCGAGAGATCACCAGGACGTTCTGCTGTGACGATTTCAGCGGATTCGACCGCGGCCCGCGCAAAAAGGTGGTTTACGTGTGCTTTACGGAGTACGACGTCACGATCCCGAATAAGACGATCGCCTTTAAGAAGGTGTCGATCACCAATACATTCGGCGAGTATCTGGCCGCGCACGGCATGACGCAGGCAAGGATCGCCGAGACGGAGAAATACGCGCACGTCACGTTTTTCTTCAACGGCGGCGTCGAGGCCCCGAACAAGGGCGAGGACCGCATCCTCGTCAATTCCCCGAAGGTGGCCACGTACGACCTGAAGCCGGAGATGAGCGCGTATGAGGTCTGCGACAAGGTGACAGAGGCGGTCACATCCGGAAAATACGATGTGGTCATCACGAATTTTGCAAATCCGGACATGGTGGGCCACACCGGCGTCGAGGCGGCCGCGATCAAGGCCATCGAGGCAGTCGACGAGTGCGTTGGCCGGGTTGTCGCCGCAGTGAAGCAGGTAAACGGGCAGATGTTCATCTGCGCGGACCACGGCAACGCGGAGCAGCTGATCGACTATGAGACCGGTGAGCCGTTCACGGCGCATACGACGAATCCGGTGCCGTTCATCCTCGTAAACTGCGATGAGAAATACGGGCTCAGAGAGGGCGGCAGGCTTGCCGATATCGTGCCGACGCTGATCGAGCTGATGGGCATGGAGCAGCCGGAGGAGATGACCGGGCAGTCCCTGCTGATCGAGCGGTAGGGTTCGGCCCTGCTTCAGGCAGAGCGGAACGGGACACAGGCGGATCCGCGCTTCCTGCGGAGGACATGAATAAGTCAGGCTGGTAAAGGCATTCACGGGATTGCTTTTATCAGCCTGTTTGTTTGATGTCAGGGCGGAAATCACAGACCGGGGTGCGCAGGACACAGAATTCCAATCGGATTTTCACAATTCTGACACAAAAATCAATTATAGTAGTCGCAACGATAAGAAAGAAAGGGGAATTCTTATGAAGGATTTCAGCAATAAAGACAGGAACAGGAACAATGCATGGAAGCGCTTCGGCGCAGCCGCGATGGCCGGACTTCTGGTGATCGGCGCGGCGGCAGGAGCGGATGCATGGATGACCGCACGGACGGCTCTCGCCGAGGAAGAAAATCAGGGAGTGGCGCTGAATCTGGCCGATCCTGACGGGGAAGCCGATCCGGAGACGGAAGCCGCGGAGACAGAAACGGAGACCGAGACGGAGACAGAAACGGAGACCGAGACGGAGACAGAAACTGAAACCGAGACGGAGCAGAAGGAGACGTATGCGCCGATCGACCGCGTGCAGTCCGGCGATGCCGGGATCGTCACGACGGACGTCTCAGCCATCGTGGAAAACTGCATGCCGTCGATCGTGTCCATCACGAAAAAGTCGGTGGAAGAGGTTGAGACGTATTTTTACGGCACGCAGGAGTACGAGGCGATCGGATCTGCGTCCGGCATCATTGTCGCCCAGAATGACGAAGAGCTCCTGGTGGCCACAAACAGCCACGTGGTGAACGGGGCGCAGGAGCTGACGGTGGGCTTCACGGCCGAGGCCGAGGATCCGGAGGATCTGGTGGTGCCGGCCAGGATCAAGGGTATGGACAAGGACTATGAGCTGGCAGTGGTTGCGGTTCAGCTTTCTGATATCAAGGAGGAAGTCCGGTCGCAGCTCAAGATCGCGCAGCTGGGCAGCTCCGAGAAGCTGAAGGTCGGCGAGGCGGCCGTCGCCATCGGAAATGCGCTCGGCTACGGGCAGAGCGTTACGAGCGGCATCATCAGTGCGCTGGACCGTGAGGTCACGATCGATAATTTCTCCAAGAAGCTGATCATGACGGACGCTTCCATCAATTACGGAAACAGCGGCGGCGCCCTGCTGAACTCGAAGGGGCAGGTGATCGGCATCAACGTGGCCAAGGAGGTCTCCGATGCGGCCGAGGGCATGGCATATTCGATCCCGATCGATACGGCGATCCCGGTACTCCAGAATCTGGTGAACAAGGAGACGCGCGACAAGAAATCAGACAGTGAGAGAGGCTACCTGGGCGTCACGGTGGTGGACGTCTCGGCAGATGCAAAGTCGCTTTACAACATTCCGGCCGGCGCGTTTGTCTACGAGGTGACAGAGGACTCTGCGGGCGAGGCCGCGGGGATCCGCAAGGGGGATGTGATCACGAAGCTCGACGGAGAGAGCGTGACGGATAAGGATGACCTGGTAGATAAGCTCTGCTATTACTCGGTGGGCGAGACGGTGACGCTCGAGGTGCAGACGGCCAGCGGCGGCGAATATGAGGCGCGCGAGGTCGAGGTAACGCTGCAGAAGGGAACGGAGACGACCGCCGATGCGGACGCGGACGCAGATCCCGAAGAAGAGCAGACAGAGGAACAGGCGGACGGCCGGGACGAGGACGGCTCCGGGGACAGCTCCCAGAATGACGATTTCTGGTTCAACGGCTTCGGGGTTCCGGGAACAGACGGTTCCTTCAATCCTTTCGGGAACGACAGCAACGGAAGATTCTGAACCTGACGGTATAAGATGACAGATTAAACCATATGGCTGCAGGAGCGGGGCAGAGCAGGAGCCCCCTCCTGCAGTTTTTTCTGCTGCAGGGAGCATTTTGCAGGACGGCTGGAAAATAAAAAATTAATATAATTTAATAATTTTGTAAAAAATGGTTGAAAAATGAAGAGAAAGGTGTATACTGAAAAATGACGATACAGTTATTTTGGAGAGTCAGGGGGACTTTAATATGACAAAACCGGGGAGAATGCGTTTTTTTGGTATACTGTTTCTTATGATCGCGCTGGCAGCGATGCCGCTGAGCGCTTCTGCAAAAATCCGTGTGAATAAGAGCAGCCTTTCTCTGGATGTCGGGGAATCCTATCAGCTGAAGCTGAAGGGGCTTACCGGCGGGGAAGGGGCGGCAGTCTGGAAATCCAAGGACAAGACCGTCGCGAAGGTGAGCAAGACGGGGAAGGTTGTGACCAGGAAGAAGGGCAGCACCTGTGTTTACGCGGTGGTGGACGGAAAGCGCTACCGTTGTTATCTGACGGTGACGCAGCCGGTCACAAGCATTGAGCTGAACAGCACGAGCCTCTCCCTGAAGAAGGGAGATACGTATCAGCTGACGGCAAAGCTTGGCCCGGAGGATGCGGATGACCAGAGACTCATCTGGAAAAGCTATAACAAAAAAGTCGCCAAGGTAAATTCCAGGGGAAAGGTGACGGCGGTTGGCGCAGGCACGGCGAAGATCGTCGCCCGCGCGAGAGGCGGCGAGAATATGCGCGTGATCTGCAAGGTTACGGTGACCCAGAAGGAGGACGTGAAGCTTGACAAGACACAGGTAAGCCTTGAAGTGGGGAAGAGCCTGAAGCTGACCGTCACTCCGAATACGGACGGCTCCGTTTACGCGTGGGCGACGTCGGACAAGTCGATCGCCACCGTCACGAAGGACGGGACGGTGACCGCGGTCAAGGCCGGACGGGCCGCGATCGTTGCGCTGCGCGAGGAAGACCACCAGAAGGACACCTGCTATGTGACGGTGACGGAGGCGCAGACAGAAGCGCAGAAGGAGACAGAGCAGTCTGCGGAGCAGAACTCAGGCGAGACGGAAGCTTCGGCGGACACGGCGGAAAAAGAGCCGTCCGCAAAGGCGAAGGAATTCCTGGCCATCCTGGATAAGTATTCGAATCAGGTAAAGGAAGATAAGAAAAACGGGATTACCTGGAGCTACGCTTCAAAAACAAGCATGCCGGTCTACAAAACCTGGAAGCAGAACTACGACAATTCCAGGAAGACCAAGAACGGCTATGCGAGCTGTGTGCAGATCGCCCAGTGGGGCCTGCGCGAGCTTGGAATCATCGGAAACGGAAACTTCCGCGGAGATATCGGCGGCGGCTTCACGATCGTGGACAAGGAGCAGCTTCTGAAGCACTGCGTGCTCCTGACGGTGAACAAGACGCCGAACCAGCTTCTGGCCGAGGGAAATCTCCTGCCGGGCGACATCTGCAGCCACGTGAATATCCAGCACACGAATGTCTATGCGGGCGACGGCAAATGGTATGACTCCGGAAGGGGAGGCGACGGGCAGTACGCGGACAACGGAAATTTTGTGTTCAATTCCTTCGGCCCCGTTCCGACCGGCTACAGCATGGACAAAGAGATGATCGGCAGCATCGTGCGGATCATAGAGTGACGGCGGTATGCCCCGCCTGAACTGGCTGAAAAAGGAAATTCCGCCGCAGGCAAAAGCGGAGTGAAATACATCCGATCGGGAAATACTATTGCAAAACAAGTGAAATGCAGAGGCGCTTCAATGTGCCGGGCAAGTCAGGAGGTTGCAATATGTGCAGTTATATGCCGATCACAGATGTATATGCGAGAGAGATTCTGGATTCCAGAGGGAATCCCACAGTGGAAGTTGAGATCATGACAGAAGACGGGAGCGTCGGGAGGGCTGCGGTGCCTTCCGGCGCTTCAACTGGTCAGTACGAGGCGGCTGAACTCAGGGACGGGGACGAGCGCTACCACGGAAAGGGCGTGGGGCAGGTCTGCCACTTTGTAAATTCGATACTGGCGGACGCCGTTATCGGAGAAAATATCTATGAGCAGGCCGCGATCGACCGGATCCTCTGCCGTGAGGACGGGACTGCGAACAAGCGCAGGCTTGGCGCGAACGGGATCCTCGGCATCTCGATGGCGGCGGCCGTGACGGCGGCGAAATCGCTTGGCATGCCGCTCTTCCGGTATCTCGGCGGGATGCATGCGCACCGGATGCCGGTTCCGATGATGAATATTCTGAACGGGGGCTGCCACGCCGACAATTCGATTGACTTTCAGGAATTTATGATCATGCCGGTCGGGGCGGAGGGATTTGCACACGGCCTCCAGATGTGCGTGGAGATCTACCACACGCTGAAGGATCTGCTGAGGGAGCGCTCTCTGGCGACCGGCGTCGGCGACGAGGGCGGCTTTGCGCCGGAGCTGGAGGACACGCCCGCGGTTCTGGAAACGATCGGAGAGGCGGTTGAGCGGGCCGGCTATCAGATGGGAGAGGACATTGTGTTTGCGCTTGACGCCGCGTCGAGCGAGCTGTACGACGAGAGCCGGGGCGTGTATGTCTTTTCGGGCGAGAGCCGGATGAAGGGCCATGAGGTCTGCCGCACAGCGCAGGAGATGGTCGGCTATCTGGAGGATCTGTGCGGCAGGTTTCCGATCGCCTCTATCGAGGACGGACTGAACGAGAATGACTGGGAGGGATGGAGGCTGCTCACCGGGCGCCTGGGGCAGCGCGTTCAGCTTGTGGGGGACGACCTGTTTGTCACAAATGAGGAGCGGCTGCGCAGAGGCATCAGCGAGGGCGCCGGAAACGCCATACTGGTCAAGGTAAACCAGATCGGGACGCTGACGGAGGCGTTCGGGGCAATCGAGCTGGCACAGCGCAGCGGGTACCGCACCGTGATCTCTCACCGCTCCGGCGAGACGGAGGACACGATGATCGCGGATATCGCGGTGGCGGCCGGGGCCGGACAGATCAAGACGGGGGCGCCCTGCCGGAGCGAGCGGGTGGCAAAGTATAACCAGCTGCTGCGCATAGAGGACCAGCTGGGCCTCTCAGCCGAATATGAGAATCCTTTTTCGTGAAGTGAAAAGTTTATTTCCACTTTGAAAAGCACCAGAAAAAAAGTGGCATTTACTCTTACAGAAAGCAG
>CANRBX010000058.1 GCA_947628955.1 uncultured Lachnospiraceae bacterium
CCGGACGGCGACAAGATGAGCAAGTCGAAGGGCAACGTGATCGACCCGCTCGACATCGTGGAGGACTACGGCGCGGACACGCTGCGGACCTACGTGCTCTTCATGGGCGACTACGGCGCGGCGGCTCCGTGGAATGATAACTCGATGCGCGGCTGCAAGCGCTTCCTCGAGCGTGTGGCGGGCATGACCGACCTGGTCAGCGACGATCCCTCCACGCAGAAGCTGGAGTCGAGCTTCCACAAGACGATCAAGAAGGTGTCCTCCGATATCGAGGAGGTCAAGTTCAACACGGCGATCGCGGCGCTGATGACGCTGACCAACACGATCTACAGCGCAGGGGCGCTCAGCCGGGAGCAGCTCGAGACGTTTATCAAGCTTCTCTCGCCGTTTGCGCCGCATCTGACGGAGGAAATCTGGGAGAGCCTGGGGCACACGGATTTCCTGTCGGTGTCCGCATGGCCGGAGTACGATGAGAGCAAGACGGTCGACGAGACGATCGAGATCGGCGTCCAGATCAACGGAAAGGTCCGCGGGACGGTCATCCTTCCGACCGACTGCGGCAGGGACGAGGCGCTCGCCCTCGCCAGGGCAGACGAAAAGATTGCCTCGTATATGGCGGGAAAGACGGTCGTCAAGGAGATCTACGTCCCGAACAAGATCATCAATATCGTTGTAAAATAAGCTGTTGCCCGCTGAGAAGGGAATATGCGGTGCGGCGAACGCATCTTGAGGGGACCGGCAGGTATCGCTGCCGGTCCTTGTGGAATACAAAGATGTTAAGGTCAAATGATGCCATACGGACTGTTCCGTGCATTATCATACAAATAAAGTGGGGAGAATGGGGAGAAGTGATGGGCGACTACGCGAATTATGACATCCATGCATTCCTAAACGCGGCGGGCATGATCCTTCTGGTTTTTCTGGCCTACCTTGCGGTGTATTTTTACCAGAGGTGGAGAAATCGCAGAAATATGATGTGGAAGATCCGCCGGGAGTGGGGGCAGGAGCCGGATCAGGAGTACAGCCTGGAGGCGTTCGAGAATATCACCAGATACTACGCCAACCGGAAAACCGAGGGGTTTCAGATTGATGATATCACATGGAACGATCTCGATATGGACAGGGTGTTCCTGTGCCTGAACCATACGCGTTCTTTCCTGGGGGAAAGCTATCTGTACTATCAGCTCCGCACACCGCAGATGAAGGCAGAGCCGCTGGAGAAATTTGAACGGCTTGTCTCGTGGTTTCAGGCGCATACTTCGGAGCGCGAGGAAATGGAATACTTTTTCTCCCGGCTCGGCAGGAGCGGGAAAAGCCCGGTTTTCGATTACGTCTACAATCTGGCGTCGGTGAACCTCGGAAGCCCGCTGATCCACTACGCGGTGATCGGGCTTCTGGCCGCAGCCGTCGCGGCGCTTCTGACTGCGCCTCAGCCCGGGATCATCCTGCTGCTCGCCGCTCTGATCTTCAGCATCTGGACCTACGAAAGATATAAGCGCCCGGTGGCTCCCTACATTACTTCCTGCATCGCGCTCGAGAAGATCCTGCGGACCGCTGAGGGGATCTTAAAATACGACGTGCCCGGGCTGGCGAGGGATGAGATCCGGACTTATGTGGATGAATTCGGCAGGCTGCGCAGAAACATGAAGCTCCTGCTTGCGGGCGAGGGAACCGGGCTTGAAAATTTTCTGTTCACCTATCTGAACAATCTGTTTCATATCGACCTGATTCAATTCCACACGGTGGTGAAAGAGATCGCGAAGAGACTTTCGGGGCTGGAATTTCTGGTGGAAGAGATGGGACAGGTCGAGTCGGCGATCGCTGTCGCCTCGTCCCGCGCGCTGTATCAGGAGCACGCGGTTCCGGTACTCCATGAAGAGGGAGAAATCCGTTTCCGCGCGAAGGACATGTATCATCCGCTGATCTCGGATCCCGTCACAAACTCGATAGACACGCGGCAGTGCGTTCTGCTGACCGGCTCCAACGCGTCCGGCAAATCGACGTTTTTGAAGACAGCCGCGCTGCAGGCGCTTCTTGCGCAGACCATTCACACGGCGTTTGCCTGGGAGTATGAGGGCAGATATTTCCGCGTGTTCTCGTCGATGGCTCTGCGCGATGACATCATGAGCGAAGAGAGTTACTATATGGTGGAGATCCGCTCGCTCAAGCGGATCCTGGACAGCGCGCAGCAGGAGCCGCCGGTGTTCTGCTGTGTGGACGAGGTGCTGCGCGGCACGAACACGATCGAGCGTGTCTCGGCGTCCTCGCAGATTCTGAAATGGATGGCCGGGAAGAACCTTCTGTGTATGGCGGCGACACACGACATCGAGCTGACCTGGATACTTGAAGACCTTTACCGAAACTGTCATTTTGAAGAGGAGGTCACGGACGACGAGATCCGGTTTGACTACCGGCTGCGGGAGGGCAGGGCGATGACACGCAATGCGATCCGCCTGCTCGGCCTGATGGGCTTTGACGAGACGATCATCCGGGACGCTTCGCAGATGGCGGAGCGATTGACGGCCCGGGATTACGCAAAAACCATGCAGCCGGGAGATCAGTCAGGCGCTCCGGTGTAGCTGTCTGCGGATCGCTGTACCTGGTGAGGCTCAGGCCCTGCGCATCGTCTTCTCATAAAACAGTCCGGTCAGAAACCAGAGCGGAGCGTAGTCGAGGCGTATGACTCCGTTGACATGAAAGGGAGAGCTGCTGTAGTCCCATGGACAGCAGCCTCTTTTTTTCAGGTAAGTTCCGGAGGTAAACTCGACCGCAAAGATGCCGAGCATGTAGATGAGGCCGCGGGTGAACGTTCTGCAGCGCTGCAGACGGGACGAGAGCGGGCCGATCAGCGAGGCCATGCCATAGATCGGAAACATGTGCAGCGAAGAGAAGCCTGTGAGCTTCGGGTCATGGCGGGCCAGAGAGTGCAGGCCGGTCCACAGGACTTCCATGCACCAGCCATACATGCCGCACTGGATGAATCGGGATTTCATGGGGAGGTTCCTTTCCTGAATGCCGGAATGAGCGTGCTGCCGTGCGGCCGGGGACTGCCTGGCCGGGCACCGGCACAGCCGGCTTTTTCGGATAGTATCTGCAGGAGACCTGCTTCTCATGCATTCTCATACATTTTTGGATATTATGCCAGATTATGCTTGCAAAATGCGCCGGGTATGCTATAATCGCCTTAAATAAATAATAGCGAAGTAGGAATTTGTGCGTTAAGTTGTCAGAGGCTGGGGAGTCGCCCTGAACCGAAAAGCCCGTCAGGCGGACAGGGCTTGCGATACATTTTCCGCACCCGTTGCTACAGTATGAGGACGCCTCATAATGTGGAGGGAATATTATTTATCAGCTCATTCATTTTGTTCACATTGTGGAGGTGTTTTGTTATGCAAAAAAACAAAAAAACAGTATGGGACACTCGTACACTTGTTTTCCTGGGATTCCTTGTCGCCCTGCATATTGTGCTGGCCCGTCTGGTCGTGATCGATCTGGGCGGTTCCTACCGCATCACCGTGGGAAGCGTCTGCACGATCCTGGCCGGGCTGTGGTTCGGGCCACTGGCCGGCGGGCTCAGCGGAATGATCGCGGACATCCTTGGCTGCTTCCTGAAGGGCTATGCGGTCAATCCTCTCATCACGCTGGCAGCTGTGACGTGGGGAGTGGTTCCTGCGCTGATGCATCCGCTGATGACCGGCTCGAAGGCGCGCAGGACAGTTGTAATCTGTGTGTCGGTGCTGATCTCTTCTGTGCTCGGCACGCTCGTCTTCACGACGGCGGGGCTGGTGCTGATGAACGGCTTCAGCCTGTATGCGATCCTGCCGGGGCGTGTCGCGCAGTGGGCGCTTATGACGCCGACGTACTGCGTGCTGACCTGCCTTCTGTATTTCAGCCCGGTTACGCATCTGGTGCAGAATGCGGTGGTACACAGGGTGAAGGACGATACGGCGAAGGCGTGAGGGACGGCATTATTATAAAAAGAATGGCTCCGTAGATTCCCCACGGAGTAGTACTCAGGGGCTGTTGCGATGTTTGCGGCGGCCCCTGTTCCAATGTAAGGATGCCAGAATTGTGGGAGTGTGCAGCACGGAACAATCCGTATGGCATCATATGATCTCAATATCATGTCGGTTAGTTATCAGCCGCAAAAAGGCAGGGCGTCTCAGGGAAAGACCTATAGGGGTATCCGTCGGAGATGTTCCTGCCCGTGCGGCGGGTGGAACAGAGGAGTGTACAGGCGATGAATTATGAAGAGGCAAGAGCATTCATTGCGGAGATATCGGTGCGGGGAAGCGAGCTTGGACTGAAGACGATCGCGGATCTGCTGGAAATACTGGGGAATCCGCAGGATGAACTGAAGTTTATCCATGTGGCGGGGACGAACGGAAAAGGATCGGTCCTGGCGTACCTGTTCAGCGTCCTGAAGGAGGCGGGGTATAAGGTCGGCCGCTACATTTCGCCGACCCTGTTTTCCTACCGGGAGCGGATACAGGTGGGGGACGCGTATATCAGCCGGGAGGATTTCGCACAGTGCGCCGGGCGCGCGGCCGCGGCGGTGGATGAGCTTCGCGCGCAGGGGAAAAAGCTGCCGACCGTGTTTGAAGTGGAGACCGCGATCTCCTTTTTGTATTTCAGGAAAACGGCGTGCGACCTGGTGCTTCTGGAGGTGGGGATGGGCGGACGCCTTGATGCGACGAACATTATCCGCACTCCGGTGCTGACCGTGATCACATCTGTCAGTATGGATCATATGGAATTTCTCGGGAATACCCTTGCGGAGATCGCGTGGAATAAGGCGGGAATCCTGAAGCCGGGCGTGCCGGTGGTATCTGCCCGCCAGAGGCCGGAGGCGGAGGCAGTGATCCGCAGAGAGGCCGCTGCGAAGGGCTGCCCCTGCACGTTTGTACGGCCGCAGGAGATCACAGACAGCTCCGGATTTGATTTCACATACAAAGAGGGGACGGACGATACAGATGGATTCTGCGGATATCAGAGCTTCTCTTACGGATCGTTCGGCCGCGTGCAGATCGGCCTTGCCGGGCTTCATCAGCAGGAGAATGCGGCGCTGGCGCTGGAGTGCATCGGGCAGCTTCGGGCGTCCGGCTATGAGATCCCGGACGCAGCGGTGCGCGAGGGACTGCGCAGGACCGTCTGGAAGGGACGCTTCTCCGTGATCCACCGCGCGCCTCTCGTCGTGATCGACGGAGCGCACAACCCGGACGCGGCGGCGGTTCTGCGGCGCTCGCTGGAAGAATATTTCCCGGATCGGAAAAAATTTTATATCTTTGGAGTGTTTTCTGACAAAGAATATGATAAAATCATAGAGATCACAGCCGGACTGGCGGAGCACATCTATACGGTGGAGACGCCGGACAATCCGCGCGCGCTTCCGGCGCGGGAGCTTGCGCTTGCAGTGGCCGGGGTAAACCCCTCCGTTGAGGCGGCCGGCAGCATTGCGGATGCGGTGGAGAAGAGCTTTGCCGCGGCAGGCAGCGAGGATGTGATCATCGCGTTTGGCTCCCTGTCGTTTCTGGCGGAGGTGGAGCGCGCGGTGAAGGAGCATGACCGGAGAAAACCGGCCGGCGGAAGATAAGAAATCCATTTTCGCAGTCCCGGGCCGGCCGGCGGAAGACAGGAGATCCATTTCCGCAGTCACGGACCGGTCGGTGGAAGATAGGAGATTGCTTCCCGCGCCCCGGGACCGGGCGCGGAGGGAAGAATACAGATACAGGGAGGAACTATGAGGGATCTACAGGAGCTGAGAGACGAGATTGACGGGATCGACAGACAGATCGTGGAATTATTTGAGAAACGCCTGGCGGTCAGCAAAGAGGTGGCGGATTACAAGATCGCCAACGGCAAAAAGGTATTTGACAAGGACAGGGAGCATGCGAAGATCAGGACGCTGACCGGGATGGCGCACAGCGATTTCAGCCGTCACGGGGTGGAGGAGCTGTTTCAGCAGATCATGTCGATGAGCCGCAAGCTTCAGTACCAGATGCTGGCGCAGAGCGGGGCGTCGGGGCGGCTGCCTTTTATCGCGGTGGATGATATCGAGCGGGAGAATATCCGGGTCGTCTACCAGGGCGTGGAGGGCGCCTACAGCCACGCGGCGATGCGCACGTATTTCGGAGAGGACGTCAACTGCTTCCATGTCCGCACGTGGCGGGACGCGATGGAGGCGATCGCGGAGGGTGCAGCGGACTATGCGGTGCTCCCGATTGAAAATTCGTCCGCGGGCATCGTGGCGGACAACTATGACCTGCTGGTAAATTTTGAAAACTATATCGTCGGGGAGCAGGTGATCCGGTGCGAGCACGCGCTGCTCGGGCTGCCGGGGACAGATCTTTCACAGATCAAGAAGGTATATTCTCATCAGCAGGCGCTCTCGCAGTGCGAAGAGTTTCTGGAGCGCCACAGAGAGTGGCAGCAGATCCCGTTTGACAATACGGCCAGGGCGGCCAGAAAGGTGGCAGAGGACCGGGATCCGACGCAGGCTGCGGTCGCCAGCCATTTCGCCGCGGAATATTTCGGGCTGGAGGTGCTGGCAGACCACATTTACTACAATAAGGAGAACTCGACGCGGTTCATCATCGTCACAAACCAGAGGATCTTCCGGCGCAATGCGCAGAAGATCAGCATCTGCTTCGAGGTGCCGCATTACAGCGGGGCGCTGTACAACATCCTGTCGCACTTTATCTACAACAATGTCAACATGAGCAAGATCGAGTCGCGGCCGATCCCCGGAAAGAACTGGGAGTACCGGTTCTTCGTCGACTTCGACGGGAACCTGAATGACAGCGCGGTGAAGAATGCGCTGCGCGGCATCCGCGAGGAAGCGATCAATATGAAGATCCTCGGAAATTACTGAGAAAAGGGGAGATAGCCATGGCTGGAATTGACGAACTGATCATCTACCGGGAGCTGGAGAACGGGGAGGTGCTCCGCGAGATGACCTGGATCATGGGAAACTATGACAAAAATGAGCTGTATGCCGAGGTGCGGGCGCGCTTTTTTGCCTGCATGCATGAGCTGGTCAAGCTCGCGGGGACGTACGGCTTCGAGAGGAATCTGTGGCAGGATTATCTGACCTTCCTGCTTGTCAATAATGAGAATGTGTTCAGCACCTCCTGCGAGATCAAGGGGATCACCGAGGGCAGCCTGCTCGCGCTCGCACGTCATGATTTTGCGATCTTCCAGGAATTATTTGCGTTCGACTTTGCGGAGATGGAGCGCATCCTGCAGGCCGGATTTTTTGAAGAGATCCTGAACTACCGGCGTGCCGGGGCGGCGGGCCGCGTGTTCAACCGGCGCATCCGGGACCGCATCAGCGAACTGTCCGTGCAGCTTGCGTCTTCCGGGGATGTCGAGACCTTCACGCAGCACATGATCCATTTTTACAGGGAGTTCGGCGTCGGAAAGCTCGGGCTGCACAAGGCGTTCCGCGTCGTGCACGACGAGCAGGGAGTGCAGATCCTGCCGATCACGAACATCACGCATGTGAATCTGGACGACCTGGTCGGATATGAGATCCCGAAAAAGAAGCTGACCGACAATACGGAGGCGTTCGTGCAGGGAAGGAAAGCGAACAACTGCCTGCTGTTCGGCGACGCCGGGACGGGGAAATCCTCGAGTATCAAGGCGATCCTGAACCGCTACTACGACCAGGGCCTGCGCATCATTGAGATCTACAAGCACCAGTTCCGCGATCTGAACGACGTGATCGCGCAGATCAAGAACCGCAATTACAAGTTTATCATCTACATGGACGATCTCTCCTTTGAGGAGTTTGAAACAGAATACAAGTATCTGAAGGCGGTCATCGAGGGCGGCCTGGAGAAAAAGCCGGAGAATGTGCTGATCTACGCGACATCCAACCGCCGCCACCTGATCCGGGAGCGCTTCAGCGACAACCAGGAGGAGCGGGACGGCGATATCCACGCCTCCGACACGATACAGGAAAAGATGTCCCTGGTGTCGCGCTTTGGCGTCACGATCTTTTTCGGCTCTCCGAACAAGAAGGAGTTCCAGAATATCGTGCGGACGCTGGCAGCCCGGTACGGCGTGAAGATGCCGGAGGAGGAGCTTCTGCTGGAAGCGAATAAATGGGAACTGAGCCATGGAGGGCTTTCGGGGCGCACAGCGCAGCAGTTTATCGACTATCTGCTCGGGCAGGTAAGACAGGAGGCAGTATGAGTATCAAAATGTTTGCGGCGATCGGGATCGGTTCGACAGTGACCGAAATGAAGATCTTCGAGTTCGGTGGCCGGAAACCAATGAAGGAGATCGAACGTGTCAGCACGAGGCTGAACATCGGTCTGGATGCGTACAGCATGGGACGCATCGGCAGCAGGAAGATCGAGGATCTCTGCCAGATCCTGAATGACTTTAAGCGGACAATGCAGGGGTATAAGGTGACGGACTACAAGGTCTGCGCGACCAGTGCGTTCCGCAAATCCAGGAACATGCTGATCATGCGCGATTATATCGAGAAGCAGACGGGGCTTCATATTGATGTGCTCAGCAACTCCGAGCAGCGGTTCGTTGATTACAAATCGATCGCGTCCGTTACGGCGGAATTTGAACAGATCATTCTGAACCCGGCGGCGATCGTCGATATCGGCGGTGACAGCCTGCAGATCTCCCTGTTTGACAAGGACAAGCTGATCACAACGCAGAATGTCCGGGTCGGCAGCATGACGACGCGGGAGCAGCTCGCGCCGCTGATGAAGAACCGCGCGCATTTTGAGAAGATGGTCATCGAGATCCTCAGCCACGAGCTGGCGGGCTTCGGGAAGCTGTACCAGAAGGACCGCCAGATCAAGAACCTGATCGTGATCGGCGGGAGCCTTACGGAGCTGACGCACCAGTATGAGCAGGAGAACCGGAGGATCACATCCGTATCCCAGGAGCAGTTCCAGGGGATCTATGAGCGGGTGAGCGGGATGAACCCGGAAGAGATTGCGGACCGCTTCGAGATCTCTTCGGAGCAGGCGGCCGGGATCGCCTCGTCCGCGATCTTTATCAAGTGCATGATGGCGGATTTCGGCTCCGAGACGCTGTGGCTCCCGGCCTACAGCCTCTGCGACGGGCTTGCCTACGATTATGCGCTGAAAAACGGATTTGTCAGGAGCACGCACAGCTTCGAGGAAGACATCCTTGCGGCCTCCCGCAGCATATCGAAGCGCTACAAGTGCAGCCAGGCCCACATCCGGAACCTTGAAGAGCTGGCGCTGCAGGTCTTTGACAAGATGAAGAAGATCCACGGCATGGGGAAGCGGGAGCGCCTGCTTCTGCAGATCGCGGTGATCCTGCATAACTGCGGAAAATTTATCAGCCTGGAGGACGTCTCTGAGTGCGCCTACAATATTATCATGGCGACGGAGATCATCGGGCTGTCGGACATTGAGCGGGAGATGATCGCGTACATTGTCAAGTTCAATACCAGCCCGTTCATCTACTATGACGAGCTGTCCGTCCGCACGAGCATCAGCAGGGAGGAATACATGTCGATCGCCAAGCTGACGGCGATCCTGCGCATGGTCAACGCCCTGGACCGCACGCACCGCCAGAAGTGCAAAAACGCATCCGTCACCCTGAAGGAGCACGAGCTGAGGATCTCTGTGGCAAGCCAGGAGGATCTGACGCTGGAGATCGGGACCTTCAACCAGAAGGCGGAGTTTTTTGAGGAAGTATTCAATGTGCATCCCGTATTCAAACAGAGAAAGCAGATATGAGATAAGGAAGGTGAGAAAAAATGGCTACCGTAGAATTTGAAAAGCCGGAATACTATATTAACAGAGAGTGCAGCTGGCTTGGCTTTAACAGCAGGGTGCTCTCCGAGGCGAGGGACAAGAACCTCCCGATGCTGGAGCGCCTGAAATTCCTGAGTATCACCTCATCCAATCTCGACGAGTTTTTCATGATCCGTGTCGCGTCTCTGAAAGATATGGTGCATGCAAAATATACGAAGAAGGACATCGCGGGGATGACGCCGCAGGAGCAGCTCGCAGCGATCGGAAAGCAGGCGCATGAGCTGGTGGCGCAGCAGTATTCGACGTACAACCGCTCCCTGCTCCCGCTGATGAAGCAGTGCGGGCTGGAGCTGGTGACAGAGCACGAGAAGCTCTCCAAGCAGCAGAAGGCGTATGTGGACCGCTATTTTGAAGAGAATGTCTACCCGGTGCTGACGCCGATGGCGATGGACTCCGCCCGGCCGTTCCCGCTGATCCGCAACAAGACGCTGAACATCGGGGCGCTCATCTCAAAGAAGGGCGAGAAGGGGAAGACGGAGTTCGCGACGGTACAGGTGCCGTCCGTTCTGCCGAGGATCGTGCGCCTTCCGGACAGCTCCGAGGGCGCAGTCCGCGTAATCCTCCTGGAGGAGATCATTGAGCGGAACATTGACAAGCTGTTCCTGAATTACGATGTGGTCTGCGCGCATCCGTACCGGATCATGCGCAATGCCGATCTCGCGTACGACGAGGAGGAGGCGGAGGACCTTCTGAGGGAGATCGAGAAGAAGCTGAAGAAGCGCCAGTGGGGCGAGGTGATCCGTCTGGAGATCGAGGAAAAGATGGAGCCGAAGCTTCTGAAGATCCTCAAGTCGGAGTTCAGCGTAAAAGAAGAAGACATCTACCGGATCAACGGACCGCTGGACCTGACCTTCCTGATGAAGCTGTACGGCACGGAGGGGATGGACAAATACCGCTACAAGCCGTACACGCCGCAGCGCGTGCCGGGGATGAATGACGAAGAGGATATCTTTACGCAGATCCGCAGAGGCGATATCCTGCTTCACCATCCCTACATGACCTTCGAGCCGGTCGTGCGGTTCGTGCAGCAGGCCGCGAAGGATCCGGACGTGCTGGCGATCAAGCAGACCCTGTACCGCGTCAGCGGACACTCGCCGATCGTGGCGGCGCTGGCGCAGGCGGCAGAGAACGGCAAGCAGGTGACCGTGCTCGTGGAGCTGAAGGCGCGCTTTGACGAGGAAAACAATATCATCTGGGCGAGGATGCTGGAGCAGGCGGGCTGCCATGTGATCTACGGCCTGCTGGGATTAAAGACCCACAGCAAGATCGCGCTCGTCGTCCGCCGCGAGGAGGACGGGATCCGTCGCTATGTGCATCTGGGCACCGGAAACTACAACGATTCCACGGCCAAGCTGTATACGGACTGCGGCATCCTGACGTGCTCGGAGCCGATCGGAGAGGACGCGACCGCGGTATTCAATATGCTCTCCGGATACTCGGAGCCGAAGCACTGGAACCGCCTGGCACTCGCGCCCCTGTGGATGCGCGGCGCGTTCATGCGTCTGATCCAGAGGGAGACGCGCCATGCAAAGGCCGGGGAGCAGGCCAGGATCGTCGCAAAGATGAATTCCCTGTGCGACCGCGAGACGATCGCGGCCCTGTATGAGGCGTCGGCTGCCGGCGTGCAGATCGACCTGATCGTGAGGGGCATCTGCTGCCTGCGCGCCGGTGTGCCGAAGATCAGCGAGAACATCCGGGTGCGCTCCATTGTAGGCAATTTCCTGGAGCACGCGCGCATCTTCTACTTCCGCAACGGCGGGGATGAGGAATTTTACATGGCGAGCGCGGACTGGATGCCGCGCAATCTCGACAAGCGCGTGGAGATCCTGTTCCCGGTGGAGTCGCCGGATATCCGCGAGCAGGTGCGCCATATCCTGCAGATCCAGCTCGAGGATAATGTGAAGGCACACATAATGCAGCCGGACGGCACCTATGAGAAGATTGACAAGCGCGGCAGGGCGCTTCTGTGCGCGCATGACTATTTCTGCGAGGAAGCGGTCAGGATGGCGCAGGAAAAACCGGAGGAAGAGACGAAGAGCCGGGTGTTCATTCCGGCGGAGCCTGTGGAAGAATAGAGGGAGCCGGCAGAGCCTGCGGAAGAGCAGAGAGAACTGACAGGGCCGGCGCGGTCCGCAGAGGCGACAGAAGGCGCAGGCTGCAGGATCTGCCGGGAACCGCAGAAGGTGAATCAGTGAATCCAGGGAGGATACCATGTATCGTGAACATACAAAGATGGTAAAGATTGGCAGCCGTGTCATCGGCGGCGGGAATCCGATCCTGATCCAGTCGATGACGAATACGAGGACGGAGGACGTTGCGGCCACGGCGGCGCAGATCGCGCGGCTGGAAGCGGCCGGCTGCGACATCATCCGCTGTGCCGTGCCGACGATGGAGGCGGCGCAGGCGCTTTCGGAGATAAAGAAACGGATTTCCATTCCGCTGGTGGCGGATATCCACTTTGACTACCGCCTGGCGATCGCCGCGATCGAGGCGGGGGCAGACAAGATCCGCATCAATCCGGGAAACATCGGGAGCACAGACCGCGTCCGGGCGGTCGTCGATGCGGCGCGGGAGCGCGGCATACCGATCCGGGTCGGCGTCAACAGCGGCTCTCTCGAGAAGGAGATCGTGGAGCGCGACCACGGCGTGACCGCGGAGGGGATCGTGGAGAGCGCGCTGCGCCAGACGGCGGTGATCGAGGACATGGGCTATGACAATCTGGTCATCAGCATCAAATCCTCGGACGTGCTGATGTGCGCGAAGGCGCACGAGCTGCTGGCGCAGAAGACGCGGCATCCGCTGCACGTCGGCATCACGGAGGCCGGGACGCTGCTGTCCGGCAACATTAAGTCGGCGATCGGCCTCGGGCTGATCCTCTCGCAGGGCATCGGGGACACGATCCGTGTCTCGCTGACCGGGGATCCGCGCGAGGAAGTCAAATCCGCGAAGCTGATCCTGCGGACGCTCGGACTGCGCAGGGGCGGCATCGAGGTGGTCTCCTGCCCGACCTGCGGGCGCACGCGGATCGACCTGATCGGCCTGGCCAACCAGGTGGAGGAGATGGTAGAGGACATTCCGCTCGACATCAAGGTGGCTGTGATGGGCTGCGTCGTCAACGGCCCGGGCGAGGCGAAGGAGGCCGATATCGGGATCGCGGGCGGCGTCGGAGAGGGCCTGCTGATCAAAAAAGGGCAGGCGGTGCGCAAGGTGCCGGAGAATGAGCTGCTGGAGGTTCTCCGCGGAGAACTGCTGCACTGGGAAGCGTGAAAGCGCGGCTGCACCCGCATCCTGTGGTTTTGCCGCGGCATTCATCCAAATTGCATAAACAGAAAGAAAAATACGGAAATTTATGAAAAAACGATTGACACAACACGCGATTTATTGTATAATTTGTGCGACAATTCGGTTCGGGAAAGAGAAGGGATTGTTATTATAGCACCTGGTCAGCGGCCTGTATTCAGGCGTGGCCAAGGGCTGATCACGACGGCGCGGGGCCCGGCATGACGGAACAGAAAGGCAGCACAGGAGCCGGGTTCCGGGCCTGAGTGTTAATATATAAAAGCAGAAGCCTCCGGTGATTATGGACATCGGGGGCTTCTGCTATGTACGGGCAGACGACAAAATTTGACAATCTGCCCAAAACGGGGAGGAAAATTTCATAAAAATGCCAAAAACGCTTCCCCTCTGCGCAAATCTATGATACAATTCATACATAAGAAATTTTATCCAGGGGGAAAAGTTATGGCAAAAGAAATGATTGCAATGCTTCTTGCCGGCGGCCAGGGTTCACGTCTGTACGCGCTGACCCAGAAGCTGGCGAAACCAGCAGTTCCCTTTGGCGGAAAGTACCGCATCATCGACTTTCCGCTCTCGAACTGTGTAAATTCAGGGATTGACACGGTGGGTATCCTCACCCAGTACCAGCCGCTGGTGCTCAACGAATACGTGGGCAACGGCCAGCCGTGGGATCTGGACAGGCTCCACGGCGGCGTTCATGTGCTTCCGCCTTATCAGCAGGCCTCCGGCTCTGACTGGTACAAGGGCACGGCGAACGCGATCTATCAGAATATTTCGTTTATCGAGCGCTACAATCCGCAGTATGTGATCATCCTTTCCGGCGATCAGATCTGCAAGCAGGATTACAGCGATTTTCTGCGCTTCCACAAGGAGAAGAACGCAGAGTTCAGCGTGGCGGTCAGAGAGGTTCCGTGGGAGGAGGCTCCCCGCTTCGGCCTGATGGTCGCGGATGCGAACGACAGGATCACGGAGTTCCAGGAGAAGCCGAAGCAGCCGAAGTCCAACCTGGCCTCCATGGGCATCTACATTTTCAACTGGGACATCCTGAGAAAGTACCTGATCGAGGATGAGGCGGATCCGGAGTCTGAGAACGATTTCGGCAACAACATCATCCCGAACCTGCTGCGCGACGGCCGCAGGATGTACGCTTACCATTTCAGCGGCTACTGGAAGGACGTCGGGACGATCTCGTCTCTGTGGGAAGCAAATATGGAAGTGCTTGACCCGATGAACAGCGGCATCAACGTGTTTGACGACGACTGGAAGATCTACAGCCGCAACAGCGGCATGACCGGCCACAAGATCAGCGCGGGCGCGGTTGTGGAGGATTCCATGATCACCGACGGCTGCCGCATCAGCGGCAATGTAAAGCATTCGATCCTCTTTGCCGGCGTGCATGTGGCGAAGAATGCCGTGGTGGAGGACGCCGTGGTGATGGGCGGCACCGTGATCAAAGAGGGCGCGGTCGTGAAGCACTGCATTATCGCGGAGAACGTGGTGATCGGAGAAGGCGCGGTGGTCGGCGCAATGCCGGAGAACGGCGCGGGCGGCGTGGCTACCGTCGGTTCCGGCGTCTATGTCGGCGATGGGGCGAAGATCGGACCTGATGCGATGGTCAGCGAAAATGTAAAGGATGGTGAAGTAAAATGATAAATTCCAATTCAAACGCTATGGGGATCATTTTCCCAAATACTTATGACGATCTCGTCCCCGAGCTGTCGAACGTCCGTCTGATGGCATCCATTCCTTTTGCAAGCCGTTACCGCATGATCGATTTCATCCTCTCCAGCATGGTGAACTGCGGCATTGACAATGTGGCGGTCATCGCGCGCAACAATTACTATTCTCTGATGGATCATCTCGGACCGGGCCGCGAGTGGGATCTGGTTCGCAAGAACGGCGGCCTGCATGTGTTCCCGCCGTTTGCGGAAAAGACCGGGAAGATGTTCAACGGAAAGATCGACGCCCTTGCGACGATCCTCAGCTTTCTGCGCTCGCAGAAGGAGAAGTATGTGTTCGTGACCGACAGCAATATCGCTGTTTCGTTCGATTTCAATGCGATGATCGCCGCGCACGAGGCGAGCGGTGCGGACATTACGATCGCCTACAACGTGCAGGAGCTGCCTGAGACCGTATTCAAGCATGTCGAGAATGACCGCGGCCTTTACTATACGTTTGATCTGGCGGACGACGGGCGCATCACGGAGCTCAATATCAATCAGCGTGTCCGCGGCGATGTGAACTTCTCGATGAATATTTTCGTGATGGAACGCGAACTGCTGGTCGACATGATCGACAGGTCGTCCGTGCGCGGGCTTGTCCATTTCGAGCGCGACCTGCTGGCTCCGCGCGTGGACAAGCTGAAGATCTACGGCTACCGCTACGACGACTATGTGGCGCGGATCAGCGACATGAAGAGCTATTTTGACGAGAATATGAAACTTCTCGACGACGACAATCTGGACGCACTGTTCCTGAAGGCCCCGATCCACACGAAGATCAGGGACGACAACCCGAGCGTTTATCTGCCAGGCGCAAAGGTGCAGAATGTGATGGCGGCCGACGGCTGCGTGATTGCGGGCGAGGTGGAGAACAGCGTCCTTTTCCGCGGCGTGAAGATCGGCAGGGGCGCGAAGGTGAAGAACTGCATCCTGATGCAGGATACCCAGGTTGCGGAAGGAGCGGTCCTGGAGTATGTGATCACCGACAAGAATGTTGTGATCTCCGAGGGCAAGGAGATGAAGGGCGCCGATACATATCCGGCCTATATCGCAAAGGGCCACAGGGTGTAAGTATGCAGAGAACCGGGCCGGGCCTGATTGCGGCTGTGCTGATCTGGGCCCTGCGCGTGTTTCTGCATATGGCTGACTTATAAAAGAGAGAAAACTGTCGCGGGACAGAATGCCGGAGCGCCGGCGGACTGTTTTGCGGCAGTTTTTCTGTGCGGGAAAAATTTTGCCGCGCCGACGCGTGAAAGCATTTCCTGCCGCATAAAAAGCATTCCGCATATGGATGCGATATTGATTTTGAGGGAAAAAAGTCATATACTGGGAAGGATCAGACATTTAGGATAACAGGGAGAAGAGACGTGCCATGAAAGTTGTATTACAGAATCTGACAAAGGTATTCCCGGGCAGGGGCCGCAGATCCAGGGGAGATGTGACCGCAGTCAGCGATTTTACGTTTGAGATCCCGGACGGCAGGCTGATCGGGCTGCTGGGGCCGTCCGGCTGCGGCAAAAGCACGACGCTGAACCTGCTGTGCGGCCTGGAAAAGCCGACGGGCGGCAGGATTTTCTTCGGGGAGGACGACGTCACGGAGCTGCCGGCGGAGAAGCGCGGGGTCGGCATGGTGTTCCAGAATTACGCGCTGTATCCGCATCTGACCGTGATGCAGAATATCATGTTCCCGCTGGAAAACCTGCGCGGCGCGGACAGGCTGCCGAAGGATGAGATGAAGAGAAAGGCCCGCGAGGCGGCCGCTCTGGTGCAGATCGACGAGCTGATGGACCGCAGGCCGGCGGAGCTCTCCGGAGGCCAGCAGCAGCGCGTGGCGATCGCGCGTGCACTCGTGAAGTCGCCGAGGATCCTGCTGATGGACGAGCCGCTGTCAAACCTGGACGCGAGGCTGAGGCTGCAGACGCGGGAGGAGATCCGGCGGATCCAGAGGGAGACGCAGATCACGACCGTTTTTGTGACGCACGATCAGGAGGAAGCGATGAGTATCTCGGACATGATCGTCGTCATGAAGGAGGGCGTCGTCCAGCAGATCGGGAAGCCGCAGGAGGTCTACGACGATCCGGTCAACCTTTTTGTCGCGAAGTTCCTCGGGACGCCGCCGATCAATGTCTTTGACGGACGGATACGGGGCGAAAAGCTGTACATAGGAGATGAGGCTGTCCTGGACGCCGCGGGCGCGGGGGATCGGGAGGTGTATGCGGCAGTCCGGCCGGAGGGATTCATCCTCAGCGGGCAGGGGGCCCTCACCTGCAGCCTCGGCCGCGTGGAGGTGATGGGGCGCGACATCAGCGTGGTGTCTGCGCACCGCGCGTCGGAGAATGAGGTGATCCGCTCGATCATCGGATCCGATCATAAAGTGGATCTGCACTCTGAGAAGGTCCGCTTTGATCTGAAGCCGAACAAGGTGTTTGTCTTTGACAGGGAGACGCAGGAGCGCATCCGGATATAAGGTGAGGAGAGAGCGATGGAGAACAGAGGGAGAAAGGGCTGGCTGTATCTGCTGCCGGCAATCCTGTTTCTTGGATTTTTTATGGTCTATCCGCTGATCGACGTTTTCGTGTATTCGTTTGAGGAGGGCTTTAATTTTGCCTCCCAGACGAGCCGCGGCATCGGGGGATACAATTATTCTTATGTCCTGCACGACCCGTATTTTCTGCAGGCAGTCAAAAATACGTTCCTGCTTGTGGTGATCACTGTGCCGCTTTCGACCGGGATCGCCCTGCTGATCTCGGCGGGCCTGAGCTCGATCCGGCCGCTTCGGAACCTGTTCCAGACGGTTTATTTTCTGCCGTATGTGACGAACACGCTGGCGGTCGGCCTGGTTTTCATGATCCTGTTCAAGAAGACGCCGTATACGGACGGCCTGGTGAACCTCTTCCTGAGCTGGTTCGGCCGGGGGCCGGTCGACTTTATAGACGGTCCGTATGCGGCCAAGATGTTTGTGCTGTGCCTCTACACGATCTGGATCGTCATGCCGTTCAAGATCCTGATCCTCACAAGCGCGCTGGCCTCTGTGAACCAGACCTATTACAATGCGGCAAAGGTGGACGGCACGCCGGGGTTCCGGATCTTTATGAGGATCACGCTTCCGATGATCTCGCCGACCGTCGTGTATCTGGTCATCACCGGGTTTATCGGGGCGTTTAAGGCCTACAGCGACGCGGTGGCCCTCTTCGGTACAAACCTGAACGCGGCGGAGATGAATACGATCGTCGGCTACGTGTACGATATGCTGTACGGGAACAGCGGGGGCTATCCGTCCTACGCGTCCGCAGCAGCGATCATTCTGTTTGCGATCGTGCTGACGATCACCTGCATCAACCTGCTCGTGAGCAGGAGATACGTACATTATGATGCATAAACGGGAACCGGACAGGTCTGACAGGACCGGAACAGAGAGATGACAGGCGATCTGCTGACAGGGGCCGGGACAGGGAGACGACAGGCGATCTGCTGACAGGGCCGGGACAGGGAGACGACAGGCGATCCGCCGGCAGGGCCGGGTGCAGAAAAATGCGGAGGGCGGATCCGCCGGCCGGAGCAGGCATGGAGCGGGAGATGGGCTTCGGCGGCAGGAAGCCGGAGAGTGAATGAGGAAAACAGGATGGAAGGGCAAATGGATCTGAACAGGACAAAACAGACGGACCGGGCGCGGCGGACCGCCGGGAAGGTGCTTACGTACGCAATGCTGATATTCTGGGCGCTCGTCGTGCTGTTTCCGTTTTACTGGATGGTGCTGACGTCGGTGAAGAGCTACAGCGCATACAATTCTGAGTATATCCCGAAGCTGTACACCCTGGCGCCGACGCTGGAAAATTATGTGGAGGCGTTTACCGCGGTGTCGCTCGGGCGGTATTTTGCGAATACGATTCTGTTTACCGTGGTGACGACGGCGCTGATGCTGGCGGTGACCGTGCTCGCGGCGTATGCGTTCGCGCGCCTTGAATTCCGGGGAAAGAATCTCGTGTTTACCTTGTTTCTTTCCCTGATGATGATCCCGACGGAGCTGGTGGTCATCACAAATTATGTGACGATCACGAACCTGGATCTGCGCAATACATATTCGGGACTGATCCTGCCGTCGGTGACGTCGGTGTTTTACATTTATCTGCTGAAGGAGAATTTTGAGCAGGTGCCGGATCAGCTTTACTATGCGGCGAAGGTGGACGGGACGCGGGACCTGAAATATCTGTGGAAGGTCATGATCCCGATCTGCAGGCCGACGATCGTGACGATCACGATCCTGAAGGCGATCGAGTGCTGGAATTCCTACGTGTGGCCGCGGCTGGTGACCGACGATGAGGCGTATTTTCTTGTCTCGAACGGGATCCAGGAAATCCGCGAAAACGGCTTCGGGCGGGAAAATATTCCGGCGATGATGGCTGCGGTGGTGGCAATCTCCGTTCCGCTGATCGTGCTGTTCCTGATCTTTCGGAAGAGCATCATGGCGGGTGTGTCGAGGGGAGGGATCAAGGGATGAGCAGGCTTTTTCGCGGGAAATATCTGGCGGCCGCGTTAGCCGCGTCGCTTGCGCTGATCCTGACGGGCTGCCATGGCAGAAGAGAGCAGGATTCTTTTGCGATCCCGGAGGAATTTGACACGGGGCGCAGCTTTGAACTCACCTTCTGGGCGAAAAATGACACGAACAAGACCCAGACCGCGATCTACGAGAAGGCGATCGAGGACTTTGAGGCGCTGTACCCGAATATCACGGTGAACCTGCGCCTGTACACGGATTACAGCCGGATCTACAACGACGTGATCACGAATATCTCGACAAACACGACGCCGAACGTCTGCATCACATACCCGGACCACATTGCGACGTATCTGACCGGGCAGGACAGCGTGGTCGCGCTGGACGGCCTGTTTGAGGACGAAAGATACGGGCTGGGCGGCAGCGAGCTCCGCTTTGACTCGCCGGCCAGGGATGAGATCATCCCGCAGTTTCTGGAGGAGTGCTCCTTTGGCGGAAATTATTACGCGATCCCTTATATGCGCTCCACGGAGGCATGTTATGTAAACCAGACATACGTGGAGGCGCTGGGCTATACGCTGCCGGAGACGCTGACCTGGGATTTCATCTGGGAGGTCTCCGAGGCCGCGACGGAGAAAAATGCGGACGGAACCTTTAAGATCAACGGGCAGAATGTGATGATCCCGTTCATCTATAAATCCACAGACAATATGATGATTCAGATGCTGCGCCAGAAGGGGGCCGGCTACTCGACAGATAGCGGCGAGGTGCAGATTTTCAATGACACGACGAGAGAACTTCTGGAGGAGATTGCGGACCATGTGAAGAGCGGCGCATTTTCCACCTTCAAGATCTCCGGGTATCCGGCGAACTTCCTGAACGCGGGGCAGTGCATCTTCGCGGTGGACTCCACGGCGGGGGCGACGTGGATGGGCACGCACGCGCCGCTTCTGGATATCAGCGAGGACAAGCTTGTCGATTTCGAGACCAGGGTGTACCAGGTCCCGCAGTTCGACCCGGAGCACCCGCAGATGATCTCGCAGGGGCCGTCGGTCTGCATATTTAACAAGGCGGATCCACAGGAGGTGCTTGCCTCCTGGCTGTTTGCCCAGTATCTGCTGACGGACGACGTGCAGATCGCCTATTCGCAGACAGAGGGTTATGTGCCGGTCACCTCGAAGGCCCGGGAGACGGAGGAATACCAGGACTATCTGGCGAGGGGCGGCGAGGACAATGCGCTTTATTACGACGTCAAGCTTAAGGCGGCGAAGCTGCTGCTGGAACACACGGACGACACGTTCGTGACGCCGGTGTTCAATGGATCCGCCTCCCTGCGCGACGCGGCGGGGCAGCTGATCGAGACGGTGACAAAATCCGTCCGCAGGAAACAGACGGTGGACGACGCGTATTTTGAGAAGCTCTGGGAGGACACGGTCTCTCTGTACCGGCTGGACCAGACATCCGGGGCAGGGCCGGGCGCTGGGACGGAGGATCTCGGGCCGCTGCCGCGGACAGCCGTGATCCTGCTCGCGTCGCTCGCGGCGGCGTGGGTGCTGATCGCGGCCTTCCTGATCGGCGGGCCTGTCCGGAAACGGCTGCGGGGCAGGCAGAGATAGCAGGGCCCTAAGCAGAGCGCGGCCGGGCAGAGACTGCGGAAAGGATACGGGAGACGCGCTGCTGTTCAGACCAGGCCGAAGCACTTGCTGCTGAGGCCGTAAGAAAGTGATTCAGGGGATGCAAAAATTTAGCGCGGCACAGTGAATAAATAATTGATTTCCTGCGTCAGAGGTGTATAATAATCACAGGACAGCCGGCCGGGAACCGGCGGCGTGATCCGAATACCAAAGGAAAATTTATGAGGAGGATTCAAATGAAAAGGATTGTAGCATTCTTACTGGCACTTTCACTCACGGCACTTCCGTGCAGTATGGCGATGGCAGATGAGACAGAGGTTCCGGCAGAGGCGGATCCGAAGTCCGAGGGCGTTATGACTCATGAAGAGTATATGGCGGCTGCGGTGGACGACGAGGTTGTGATCGAGACTTATGTGCAGGCAAAGCAGTCCTGGTGGGAGGACAAGGCCACGCTCTATACGCAGGATCAGGACGGCGCGTATTTCATCTACAACATGGCCTGCTCGGAAGAGGACTATGACAAGCTTGAGATCGGCACAAAGATCCGCGTGACCGGATACAAGGCAGAATGGGAAGGCGAAGTGGAGATCGCGGAGGGCGCGACCTTCGAGATCCTTGACGGCGAGTACATTGCCCCGGTGACGGATGTGACAGAGCTGCTCGGAACGGATGAGCTGATCGAGCATCAGAACGAGTTCGTCTCTTTTAAGGGCATGACCGTGGAGGCGAAAGAAGATCCGGACGGAAATGAAGTCGCATACCTGTACAACTGGGACGGCTCCGGACAGGACGGCTCTGACCTCTATTTCGACGTGTCCCTGGATGGCGAGACCTATACGTTTACGGTCGAGTCCTATCTCTGCGACAATACGACGGATGTCTACAATGCCGTGAAGGAGCTGCAGGTCGGCGACGTGATCGACATGGAGGGCTTCCTGTACTGGTATCAGGGTGTGAACCCGCACATCACTTCTGTGACGGCTGCCGAGTAGGCTTTTGGCCGGTCATGGGATATACGTAACATGGAATATACGTAATTATCTGAGCTAAAGCGCCGCTTCCGGCGCATGAAAATCTGAAGAACTGCCGCGGTGCTGACTGGTATGGCCGGTGTCCGCGGCAGTTCTGTGCTCTGGCTTCTCCGCTTCGGGACGGGGCGGCGGGAATCGGCATCCGCGGCAGTTCTGTGCTTTGCCCTCTCCGCTTCGGGACGGGGCGGCGGTGAAATTTCGGCATCCGCGGCAGTTCTGCGCTCTGTTGTCTCCGCTGCGGGGCGCAGCCACGGAGAAGAATCCGGAATGTCGCCATCTGATGGCATACTCCATAAAATTTCTGCATTTCCTGACAATTTCTGAATTATTTCGTCACAAATCTGCATGGGATACGTTTTAATCTACCGGAAAGAGCATACTGACGCGGGAGAAGAAGGGGGAAACCTGTCGGTTTCTGCGATAATATTTTCTTGCCAATGTGGGAGGTTGTTATATAATACAAGTAGTTTTTGTACATGACAATTTTTGGTAAGGGCCCTCAAAAAATGCGGCAGTGCAACGACAAAATCTGGAGACCGGGAGGAGTATAAAATGGA
>CANRBX010000059.1 GCA_947628955.1 uncultured Lachnospiraceae bacterium
CCATACACCTGACAGGAAACGCAGACATCATTGTAAAGAAAAATAAAAAAAGTGCCAACGAGTACTTGACACAAACGCAGAAAAAGGAGCAGTTGACGTTTTTTTTTCGCTATGCTAGAATAGGCAAGTGTGCAAGGATGAGATTATTTCTGTAACTGCCCGGCGGGTGCAGGGTGTCTGCCGCCGGGACTGTAAAGGCATGGGGTTTGTTTCCTGCCGCAGCAGAATCCGGGTGCGTGAAGGATGTTCCCGGGACGCATGGAAAGAACCGGGGTGCGTGAAGGACGCTCCCGGTACGCATGGAAAGAACCGGGGTGTGTGAAGGACGTTCCCGGGACGCATGAGGAAGAACCAGGGTGTGTGAAGGACGTTCCCGGGACGCATGGAAAGAACCGGGGTGCGTGAAGGACGTTCCCGGGACGCATGGGAAAAACCGGGTGCGTGAAGGATGTTCCCGGGACGCGTGAAGAGAGACTGCGGTGCGGGGAGGGTTTTTGGATGAAGAAAACAGTGCGCTGGCTTGTGTCACTGGCCGTATTTTTGCTGTGCGGCCTTCTGCTTTTTGGAGAGATCTCGGAGATACTCCGCAGAAAGGTCGACAAGTATACCAATATGATGCATGTCCTCTACCACCAGACCGGAGGAAACGGGACGGCGGACGTGATCAGTGTCGGCAGCAGCCACGGATACTGGGCCTTTCAGTCGAACTGCCTCTGGGGAGAGTCCGGGATCACCGGCCTGAACATGTGCAGCCCGCGCCAGTCCGTGGCGAGCTCGTATTATGTGCTGAGGGAAGTCCTGAAATATGAGAAGCCGAAGGTGGTTCTGCTCGAGACGTATTACTTCCACAACGACGGAAAGTTTGCGGAGGATCCGAACCAGGTACATGTGCGCAAGGCGATCGACGGCCTGTATCTGGATGAGGTCAAGCACGAGGCGATCCAGGATTTCTTCCCGGATATGTCCTTTGAGGATCAGCTGGCACTGTACATTCCGCTGATCCAGTATCACTCCAGATGGAGTGAACTTGAGGATTATGATTTCAACAGCTATTATTTCCTGCGGGGCTCGACCTTTGATTTTTCCATCACGGAGCTGGAGGATCCGGGCATGCCGACGGAGCCCGTTGCGATATCGGACACCAATTATGAATATCTGGAGAAAATGTACGATCTCTGCAGCGAAAAAGGCATACAGCTTGTGCTGTACGCGGCCCCGATGGGAAGCGACGGGGATCTGGAGCGTTATTACGACGACCAGGGCCTGAACCTGACGCTGGAACCCTATCTCAGGGAGAAGGGAATCCCGTTTCTGTTCTACCAGAAGCGGAACGACATTACCTTCGACTTTTCCTCCGATTTTGTGGACGCGCGCCATCTGAATACCGCGGGCGGGATCAAGCTCACCACGCACCTGGGGGCGTGGCTGCATGACCAGTTCGGCCTGGAGGATCACCGGGGAGACCCGGATTATCAGTCGTATGAAGAGGATTATGAGAATTACCAGAAGCTCTTGGAAGAGGCAGGGCAGACGGCCGCCGGCTGAGCGCCGGAGGTACCGCGCCGATAATACCCGCTGTCCCGGCATCATCTGATATGGAGAAGAGAAATCATGCTGTTTAATTCTGTAGAATTTTTACTGTTTTTCCCGGCGGTCTGCCTCGGCTATTTTATCATACCGCACAGGGTGAGATATCTGTTCCTTCTGGCGTGCAGCTATTTCTTTTATATGTGCTGGAACCCGGAGTACGCGCTGCTGATGCTGACATCGACGGTCATCACCTATGCGTCCGGGCTGCTGATCGCGTCGGCGGCGAAGATAGAAGATGAGAAGAAACGGACGCGGCGCAGGAAGCTGTATGTGGCGCTCTCGTTTACGAGCAATCTGCTGATCCTGTTCTTCTTTAAATACTATGGCTTTGCCTCGCTGACGATCACGCGTGTTCTCGGAAAGCTGGGGATCAACGCGGTGATCCCTGCTTTTGACGTGATCCTGCCGGTCGGCATCTCGTTTTATACGTTCCAGGCGCTCAGCTATACGATGGACGTGTACCGCGGCGAGATCTACGCCGAGAAGAATTTCTTCAAATATGCGCTGTTTGTGTCCTTCTTCCCGCAGCTGGTGGCCGGCCCGATCGAGCGGTCCAAGAATCTGCTGATCCAGATCAACGAGAAGCACAGGTTTGATTTTGAGCGCGTGCGCAGCGGACTTCTGCTGATGCTGTACGGATATTTTCAGAAGGTGGTGCTTTCCGAGTATCTGGGGATGGTCGTGGACAGCGTGTACGATACGTTTACGGAGCGCACCGGCTTCCAGCTGCTTGTGGCGACCGTGTGCTTCGCGTTCCAGATCTACTGTGACTTCGGAAGCTACTCCAATATCGCGATCGGGGCGGCGAGGGTCATGGGCTTCCGCCTGATGGAGAATTTCAACACGCCGTACTTTGCGGTGTCTGTGGCGGATTTCTGGAGGCGCTGGCATATCTCCCTGTCCACATGGTTCCGCGATTATCTGTATATTCCGCTCGGCGGCAACCGCAAGGGAAAGCTCCGCAAATGGTTCAACCTGATGGTGGTGTTCGGCGTGAGCGGCCTCTGGCACGGCGCGAGCTGGCATTTTGTGGCCTGGGGTGTGCTGAACGGAGCCTACCAGGTGATCGGGGAGTGGCTCAGGCCGCTGCGCGAAAAGGTGATGGATATTCTGCATGTGGACCGGAGCGTCTTCAGCCACAGGCTTGGACGGATCATCATCACATTCATACTTGTCGATATCAGCTGGATCTTCTTCCGCGCGGAATCCTTCCGGAACGGTCTGGAAATTCTGGGGAGGATCGCCGGCCTGGGGGCGGAGCACTGGTTTACCTGGGGCAGCAATCTGAAGGCGATGGGACTGACGCTGGCGACCAGGAATCTTCTGGCTGTGTCGCTTCTGATCATGTTTGTGGCCGACCTGTGCAAGTACAACGGGATCCGCCTGATCGAGTGGATCACCAGGCAGGGCATCTGGTTCCGCTGGCTTGTCTATTATGCGGCGATATTCGGAATACTGATCTTCGGCGTGTACGGGCCGGGATATGATGCGAGCGCGTTTATTTATTTCCAGTTTTAGAGAAGACTGACGCAGAGCCTGCAAAGAGGATGAAAGCATGGGGATCATAGAGGCGAGGAATCTCGCGTTTGACTATTTGAAAATGGACGAGGAAGGAAAGGTCGAGTCGAAATCGCGGGCGGTTGACGACGTCGACCTTAATGTGCGTGCAGGAGATTTTGTCGCGATCCTGGGCCACAACGGCTCCGGCAAATCGACGCTTGCGAAGCATATCAATGCGATCCTGCTCCCGACCGAGGGGACGCTTTATGTGGACGGGAAGGACACGCGAGATGAGTCGAAGCTGTGGGAGATCCGGCAGACTGCCGGCATGGTATTCCAGAATCCGGACAACCAGATCATCGGCACCGTGGTGGACGAGGATGTGGGCTTCGGCCCGGAGAATATGGGGATCCCGCAGCAGGAGATCTGGGAGCGCGTGGAGCAGAGCCTGAAGGCGGTCGGCATGTGGGAGTACCGGGATCATTCCCCGAATAAGCTCTCCGGCGGACAGAAGCAGCGTGTGGCGATCGCAGGCGTGGTGGCAATGCGGCCGAAGTGCATCGTCCTGGACGAGCCGACGGCGATGCTCGACCCGAACGGGCGCAAAGAGGTGATCCGGACGGTTCACGAGCTGAACCGCAGGGAGCATGTGACGGTTCTTCTGATCACGCACTACATGGAGGAGGTCATCGACGCGGACCGGGTGATCGTCATGGATCATGGAAAGATCGTGATGCAGGGAACGCCGCGCGAAGTGTTTTCGCGCGTGGAAGAGCTCAAGGAGTACCGGCTGGATGTTCCGCAGGCCACGCTGGTCGCACATGAGCTCCGCCGGGCCGGTCTGGAGCTTCCGGCGGGCATCCTGTCAAATGAAGAGCTGATCGGGGAGCTGGAAAAGCTGCGCGAAAGGTAGAGGGGACTGTATTTTATGGCGATCAGGATAGAACATCTGAATTATATCTACAGTGCAGGGACGGCCTTTGAGCGCCAGGCGCTCTCCGACGTCAGCCTGGAGCTTCCGGACGGGCAGTTCATCGGGATGATCGGTCATACCGGTTCCGGGAAATCGACGCTGATCCAGCACCTGAACGGGCTGCTGCGCGCGACGTCCGGAGCGGTTTATTACAATGATGAGAATATATACGCGGAGGGCTTCGACATGCGGAAGCTGCGCAGCCGCGTGGGCCTGGTGTTCCAGTATCCGGAGCATCAGCTTTTCGAGACGGACGTGTTTACGGATGTCTGCTTCGGCCCGAAGAACCTCGGACTTTCAAAGGATGAGGTCGAGGCGCGCGCGTATGAGGCGCTGCGCCAGGTGGGACTGAAGGAAAAGTACTATAAAATGTCGCCGTTTGAGCTGTCCGGGGGGCAGAAGCGCCGGGCCGCGATCGCCGGTATCCTGGCGATGGAACCGGAGGTGCTGGTGCTCGATGAGCCGACGGCCGGCCTGGATCCGAAGGGGCGCGACGATATCCTGGATCAGGTGGCGGACCTTCACGCGCAGCGGGGGATTACCGTGGTGCTCGTCTCACACAGCATGGAAGACGTTGCGCGCTATGTGGAGAGGATCATTGTCATGAACCACGGGCGCGTGATGTTCGACGATACTCCGAGGCAGGTGTTTCAGCATTTCCGGGAACTTGAACAGGTCGGACTCGCGGCGCCGCAGGTCACATACCTGATGAACGGGCTGAGAGAGAAGGGCTGGAATGTCCCGGCGGATGCGACCACCGTGGAGGAGGCCGCGCGGGGGATATTAACCGCGCTGGGAAGAGGATGACATTATGTTAAGAGAGATTACGTTAGGCCAATATTATCCGGCGGATTCCGTCATTCACAGGCTGGATCCCAGAGTAAAGCTCGCGGGCACGCTGGTCTTCCTCGTGTCGCTGTTCGCATTCGCCTCCGTGGAGTCGTACCTGCTGGCGACGCTGGCGCTGGCACTCGTGATCCATATCTCGAAGGTGCCGCTGAAGTTCATGGTCCGGGGCCTGAAATCCATTTTCTTTCTGATGCTCTTTACCGTGGCGTTCAACCTTTTTCTGATAAAAGGAACGCCGGTTTTTCACATCTGGATCCTGACGGTGACGCGCGAGGGCGTGAGGACGGCCGTGTTTATGGCGATCCGCCTGGTCTATCTGGTCATCGGCTCTTCCGTGATGACGCTGACCACCACGCCGAACAACCTGACGGACGGCATGGAGAAGGCGCTGGGACCTCTGCGCAGGATCCGAGTGCCGGTGCACGAGATTGCGATGATCATGTCGATCGCGCTCCGGTTCATCCCGATCCTGCTCGAAGAGACGGACAAGATCATGAAGGCGCAGACCGCGCGGGGCGCGGATTTTGAGTCCGGCAGCCTGATCCGGAGGGTGAAGAACATGATCCCTCTGCTGGTGCCGCTGTTCGTCTCGGCGTTCCGCAGGGCGAATGACCTGGCGATGGCGATGGAGGCGCGCGGATACCACGGCGGGGAAGGGCGGACAAAGATGCGCCCGCTCGTCTATGCGCGCAGGGATCGTCTGGCATATCTGGCTCTGCTCCTGTATTTTGCCGCGATGTTTCTGGCGAGCCGGATCGGATTTTTCGCGCTATAAACCGAGGGACGTGGAACTTCAAAATCGGCGGAGGACGACGTTTTCGTGTCGGTGGGGGTTCTGCGAAGGATATGGGGCCCCGGGCCGGCGGAGGACGATGTTTTCGTGTCGGGGAGTTTGCTGCGAAGAACACGGGAGTTTTCCAGGCTTTCTGCACGTTCCGGACTCTGTCTGACTGGAACAGTGCAAGGTGATCCGGCGGCAGACAGCACGGACTGTGAGATCATCATAAGGAGAAAAAGACGGAAATGAGCGCCGCAAAACGTGTGAAGCTGACGGTCGCCTACGACGGAACAAATTACTGCGGCTGGCAGGTACAGCCGAACGGGGTGACCATTGAGAGTGTCCTGAACCATCATCTGAGTGAGCTGTTGGGCGAAGAGATCCGCGTGATCGGGGCGAGCCGCACGGACGCCGGCGTCCACGCGCGCGGCAACGTGGCAGTTTTTGATACGACGGCCCGGATGCCGGCGGAGAAGATCTCCTACGCGCTGAACACACGCCTGCCCGAGGATATCCGCATTCAGGGCTCGTGCGAGGTTGCGGCGGATTTTCATCCGCGCTTCTGCCGGACGGTCAAGACATATGAGTACCGTATCTGCAGCCGCAGGTTTCCGGATCCGTGCAGCAGGCTGTACTCCCTGTTTTATTACTGGGATCTCGACGAGAAAAGGATGCAGCAGGCGGCTGATCATCTGGTGGGGACGCACGATTTTACCAGCTTCTGCACAAGCCGGCCGGAGATCACGGATCACGTGCGCACGATCTACAGCCTGGACGTGCTGCGCGAGGGTGAGATGATCACGGTGCGCGTGCGCGGCAACGGATTTCTCTATAATATGGTGCGCATTATCGTGGGGACGCTGCTGCGCGTCGGCAGCGGAAGGATGGAGCCGGAGGAGATTCCGGAGATCCTGGCAGCCCGCGACCGGAGCCGCGCAGGGGAGACCGCACGTGCCCACGGCCTGACGCTGGTCGGGATCGAGTATGATGTGTAGAGGAAGAAAAGGGGGACGCATATGTCAGCAGCCGAAGCGATCTCTGAGAATCCCCCGGAAAACCCGCAGAAAAATCCTGGGAAGACCATGAGAAACCCATGCCTTTGGCTATTCGGGCTGCTCTTGGTCCTTTTTTTCACAGTCGTCAATATATTTCTGCAGCCGCGGGAACGCGTCCTTGTAGATCAGAGAGAGCAGTTTGTCGGTTCTGCGCAGCGCAAGCTGCATCTGCTCACCGGTGATCAGGCCGTCCCTTGCGGCGTCTGCAAGTTCATCGAGATCTACGACACGCACGAAACCGTCCGGATATACGATCACATCAATCAGGAGATCGGTGAAGGTATAGGCATTCTCCGCCTCGTCAAAGGAACAGTCAACGATATCACAGTACCAGCTGATCAGATGGCCGTCGTGGTCATAGAATTTGCTGACCTTGAATCCGCGCTCGATAAAATAACAGGAATAGCCGTGATGGAGTGTTTTTTTGGGGCGGATCGTGTTCCAGCGCGTGATGATCGTTTCGCGGTCCTGATAGAGGATCTCATCATTTTCCAGAAGGATGCATTCAGCGGGAATGATCCGCTTCCGGTACAGCTTCAGTTTATTCATATCGATTATTTTCCTTTCTGCAGGCCTTTTTGCAGTGAGCCCTTCGGTCAGACACCGCACGGCAGGGCTGTGACGCAATCAGGGTTTTCACGGTGGGTTTGCCGCTGCGGCCGGATGCCCTGTCACATGGTGATCTGCACGCCGCCGGATTCCGTCTCCGAAAAATGGCTGCGGTAAAATGTTCCGATGAGCCGCACCATGTACAGGGTATCCTTTACGCCGGCGGTCTCATAGGAAGAGTGCATGGCCAGCTGCGGTACGCCGATATCGACGCATTTTACGGAGGCCTGTGTCATGGCGAGGTTGCCGAGTGTGCTGCCGCCTGCCGCGTCGGAGCGGTTGGAGAAGAACTGGAGCGGCACCTGTGCCTTATCTGCGATCGTCCGCAGCAGGGCGATGCTGACGCCGTCGCTGGTGTATTTCTGGCCTGCGTGGGACTTTACGGCGACGCCCTCATTCATGAAGGTATGGTTTGCGTCGTCGGTGTGTTCCGGGTGATTCGGATGAACCGCGTGCGCATTGTCGGCGCTGATCATGAAGCTCGAGGCAATGGCGCGGAGGTATTCTTCCTCGTTTTTGCCGAGGGAGAGGCTGATGCGGCGCAGGGTGTCGGCCAGGAAGGTAGACTTTGCGCCCTGGCGCGTGCCGGAGCCGACCTCTTCATTGTCGAAGCAGGCCATGACGTTGACCGACCGATTGTTAATGATGCGCGGTTGCTTCTGCGGGGCGGTACCGTCTGTTCCCATGCCGGCCGCCGCTGCGTCGCCCTCGCCGGACAGGAAGCCCTCGAGGATTGAGAACACGCACTGCTGGTCGTCAAGCCGTCCGGACGAGACAAATTCTCCGTCGCGTCCCCAGATGGCGGGAGCCTGGCGGCTGTATACATACAGGTCGCTTCCCAGGATCTGCGATTCCTCCACGCCCGCCTCCTGTGCGATCAGCTTCATCAGGGAACCTTTTTCGGCAGAGCCGCAGAAGAGCGGAAGCATGTCGACCTGCTTGTTGAAGGCGCGCCCGTCATTGACAGAACGGTCCATGTGGATCGCCTCGCTCGGAATCAGGACAAGGTCGCGGTCGAGATTGACCAGGACAGAAGATACGGCGTCGCCGGCTGTGCGGATCAGAAGCCTTCCGGCGATGGACAGGGGACGATCCATCCACGTGCTGCAGATCATGCCGCCGTAGCCCTCGGTGTCGAGCCTGGTATAATGAGAGCAGACCTCGAGCTCCGCCTTTTCCTTGAGCTTGAACATCGGCGAATCGGTGTGTGCCGCCGCGATATTAAAGCTGTAGTCGTCCAGGTCGTTCCCAATCTGAAACGCGAGGATACTGGAGCCGTTGCGGCACACAAAATAGCCGTGCCCCTTCTGCAGATTCCATGGGCGGCTTTCCAGAAGCTCTTCATAGCCGTGCTCCTTCAGGACAGTCCGGATCGTGTCAGTTACATGAAAAGCAGTCGGATTCTTCTGGATAAAGCGGATCATTTTTTCTGTCATTTTTCTGTACATGTACTTTCTGCCCCCTTATTTCCGGGAAAATACCGGTCAGTATCTGCGTTTTCCGGGCGGATTCACACAACCATTGCCGTATTTCCATATTGTATTAATTATACGACAATATGCCGCAGATGGAAATCTTTTCTTTGCTGTTTTTTCCGTATATTTTTTGTCCGCCTGCCGGACTGTCTCCGGAAGCATTTTCTCACGGCCTCAGCAGCAGGGTTACTGACCACTCCGTGACCAGCGGCGAGAAGCCAGTCCTTTAGGATAACGAGCAGTTTGGGCATGCAGATTCGCTTCGCGAAGCCCAAACTGCCTCCTGAATCACTTCCTTACGGCCTCAGCAGCAGGTGCTTCGCAGCCTCTCTGCGCCGCCGGGGACGTTGACAATTTCCGAAAGATTTATTATGATGATGCCAGGAGCCCTGTGAATTTTGAATCCGGGGCGGGACTGTCAGAGCGCGGAGCAGGGAACAATCTGTACGGCATGGACGGTCTCTGACAGAATGCCATGGCCGCGGGGACGGCCCGCGGCAGTTTTCAGGCGACGGCAAAGGAGGAATGATATATGGAGCTTGAGCAGGCACTGCAGGCAGCCGATCTGCTGCAGAAGAAAATGTTTGCCTACGGCATGGCGGAATCTGCGCTGTATCTGGACGGGGTCACGGTTGCGCCGAAGGATACGGCCGAAGGGCGCGGCGTGGCGCTGGGGATTCTGGCCGGAGAGAGCCAGAAGCTGCTGACGGATCCGGAGACGGGGAAGCTGCTTTCTTTCCTGGAGGAACACAGGGAGGAGCTGGACACGGTGCGCAGAAGACAGGTGGAAGTGCTGCGCCGCGAATACGACCAGATGTCCCGGATCCCGCCGGAAGAATATATGGAATACGCAAAGCTCGTGAATGATGCGGACGACGTCTGGCACAGGGCGAAGGAGACGAGCGATTTTGCCCTGTTCTGTCCGTACCTGAAGCGTCTGGTGGAGTTTAACCGGAAGTTCGCGGGCTATTATGACTGCACGAAGAAGCCGTACGACGCACTGCTGAACGAGTATGAGCGCGGCATGGACATGGAACGCCTCGACCGGTTCTTTGCCGAGATCAGGGAAAAGCTGACTCCGCTGATCCGCGCGGTCGGACAGGCGCAGCAGGTGGACGACAGTTTCCTGCACAGGAAATATCCGGCGGATGCGCAGCGCAGATTCTCGGATTACCTGATGGAGGTCATGGGGATCGACCGGACGCACTGCGGGATCGGCGAGACGGAGCATCCGTTCACCCTGAATTTTACGAATAAGGACGTGCGCATCACGACGAACTATGATGAGGATAACGTGGCTTCCTCGATGTACTCTGTCATCCACGAGGGAGGGCACGCGCTGTATGAGCTGGGAGTGAGGGACGACCTGCAGTATACGGTCCTGGCCGGCGGCCTCTCCATGGGCGTCCATGAGAGCCAGTCGAGGTTTTATGAGAACCTGATCGGCCGTTCCCGCCCGTTCGTTCAGGCAGTTTTCCCGAAAATGCAGGAATTTTTCCCGGAGCAGCTGAAGGATGTGACCGCGGAGCAGATGTATCTCGCGGTGAACCGTGTGCAGCCCTCCCTGATACGGACGGAGGCGGACGAGCTGACGTACTGCCTGCATGTGATGATCCGGTATGAGATCGAAAAACAGCTGATCGGGGGCATGCTGGAGGCGGAAGAGGTGCCTGAGGTCTGGAACCGGCTGTACCGGGAATACCTGGGCGTCGAGGTGCCGGACGATCGGAACGGCTGCCTGCAGGACAGCCACTGGTCGGGCGGATCCTTCGGATATTTCCCGTCCTATGCGCTCGGAAGCGCGTATGGAGCGCAGATGCTGCACTGCATGGAGCAGGATCTGGATGTCTGGGGGGATGTGAGGCGCGGCGACCTGTCGCAGATAACGGCATGGCTTCGCGGAAAGATCCATCAGTATGGAAACCTGCTCGAGCCGGCGGACATCGTCAGAAACGCGTGCGGGGAGTTTGACCCGGCGTATTACACGGATTATCTTACGAAAAAATATTCAGAGATCTACGGACTTGACAGATAACAGGCTGCCGTGACAGCCTGAGCGGGAAACGGAAACGCACGGAACGGATGCGTGCCCGGCGCGTTGTGCGCAGGAAATGCACGGAACGGATGTGGATTCCGGCGCGGTGTGAGCGGGAAATGCATGAAACGGATGCGTGCCCGGCGCGTTGTGCGCGGGAAATGTACGGAACGGATGCGTGCCCGGTGCGGCGTGCATGGGAAATGCACGAAACGGATGCGGATTCTGGCGCGGCGTGAGCGGGAAATGTACGAAACGGATGCGGATCCCCGCGCAGCGTGTGTGGGGAAGACGGCTGGGAGGGAGAAAACGGTGACATCAGGGATCATCGAGATAGATGTTCACGGAAAAAATGTGGAGGAGGCGCTTCGGGAGATCTCCGGCCAGGTGGCGCGCGCGGGAGACAGCGTGTACCGAATCCGCGTGATCCACGGCTATCATGGAGGAACGAGGATTTCGGAGGGGATCCGGGACGAGTTCGGATACGGCAGAGAGCCAAGGGTGAAGCGCATTCAGATGGGGCAGAATCCCGGCATCACAGAGCTGGTGCTGCGGGAGTTCTGAAAAAAGGAATGCGGAAAACCGGTTGAAATTGCAGGACATTTCCTGTACAATATGATGAGCCAAGGGACGAATGGACATGGAAAAATATGCCTGCATGTTTTTCCATGTCTATGGGTCCCGCCAAACATACCGGTATCCGTCCCGCGGCGGAATGCGAACGGAATGCGAACGGAATGCGAATGGAAAGAGGAATGGATAATGGAGGCGTATCTGGATAATTCAGCCACCACGCGCTGCACGGAGGGCGTGCGCGATATTGTTGTGCGGCTCATGATGGAGGACTACGGGAATCCGTCGTCGCAGCACATGAAGGGTGTGACGGCGGAGCGGTATCTGCGCGAAGCGCGCGAGGTGCTTGCCGGGACGCTGAAGGTCAGCGAGAAGGAGATCTTTTTTACGTCCGGGGCCACGGAGTCGAACAACTGGGCGCTGATCGGCGCGGCGACGGCGAACCGGCGCTCGGGCATGCACCTGATCACGACCGCGATTGAACATGCGGCGGTGCTGGAGCCGATGCGTGCTCTGGAGGAACAGGGGTTCCGCGTGACGTACCTTCCGGTGGACGCGAAGGGACATATCAGCCTGCGCGACCTGGAGGAAGCGCTGTGTGAGGACACGATTCTCGTCTCCATGATGTATGTAAACAATGAGATCGGGACGATTGAGCCGATTGCGGAGGCGGGAAAGCTGATCAGAGCGCACAATCCGCGGACGCTGTTTCATGTAGACGCGGTGCAGGCCTACGGCAAGATGGAGATCCGCCCGAAAAAGCTCGGCGTGGACATGCTGTCTGTCAGCGCGCACAAGATCCACGGGCCGAAGGGCTGCGGGTTCCTGTATGTCAATGAGAAGGTCAGGCTGCGTCCCCTGCTTCTGGGGGGCGGGCAGCAGAAGGGAATGCGCTCCGGCACGGACAATGTTCCGGGGGCGGCCGGGCTTGCGCAGGCCGCAAAGGAGGCGTATGCACAGCTTTCTGAGAGCACCGGGCATCTGCTGAGCCTGAAGGCGCAGATGATGGACGGTCTTCGCAGGCTCTCATCCGGCGGCCTCCGGATCGTCATTCATTCGGAAGAAGGGGAGAAAAGCGCGCCGCATATTGTGAGCGCGGCCTTTCCGGGGGTGCGCAGCGAGGTGCTTCTGCATGCGCTGGAGGAGCGCGGAATCTATGTGTCGGCTGGCTCTGCCTGCACGACGAACAAAAAGGTTCCGGTCAGCGGCGTCCTGAAGGAGCTGCACCTGCCGAAGGAGCTGGCGGAGTCGACCCTGCGGTTCAGCTTCAGCCGCTTTACGACGGAGGAAGAGATCGATTACTGCCTGGATGCGCTTGGGGAGCTGCTCCCCGTACTCACCAGATACACGAGGCACTGAGCGGCGCGCGGCATGCCAGGCATGCGGATACCAGACAGATGCCAGGTGCGCAGGATATCCGGCGGCAGGCTGCGGGACGCTTTGCAGGGAAGGAACCGGAAAGCGGCCCTGCGGGAAGAAACCGGCAGGCTGCTGCGCAGGAAAGATACGGAATTACGCCAGAACAGCAGAGAAGAGGGTTGGGACATGTATCAGACATTACTGATCAAATATGGAGAGATTGCGATCAAGGGAAAGAACCGGCATCTGTTTGAGGATGCGCTGGTGCGGCAGATCTGCCATGCCCTGAGACGTGTGGAGGGAGAATTCCATGTCTATAAGGAGCAGGGGCGCATATACGCGGACTGCGAGCCGGGATATGATTATGACGAGGCGATAGAGGCGCTGAAAAAGGTGTTCGGGATCGTCGGCATCTGCCCGGTCATGAAGCGGGAGGATGAGGGTCTGGATAAGCTGGGCGGTGATGTGATCGAGTTCCTGCGGCAGACCTACGACCGTCACGACCAGAGCTTCAAGGTGGTGACAAGGCGCGCGCGCAAGAGCTACCCGGTCGATTCGATGGAGGTCAGCGCTGTTCTCGGCGGCCGCATTCTGGAGGCGTTTCCGGAGATGCATGTGGATGTGCACGAGCCGGAGCTGATGCTGCACGTCGAGATCCGCGGGCAGATCTATATTTATTCACAGATCATCCCGGGGCCGGGCGGCATGCCGGTCGGCACGAACGGAAAGGCGATGCTCCTGCTCTCGGGCGGGATTGACAGCCCGGTGGCAGGCTATATGATCAGCAAGCGGGGCGTAGAGCTGGACGCGGTGTATTTTCACGCGCCGCCCTACACGAGTGAGCGCGCGAAGCAGAAGGTCGTGGACCTGGCCGGGATCATCGCGGCGTACGCCGGCCCGATCCGGCTGCACGTCGTGAATTTTACGGATATTCAGCTTTACATTTATGACAAATGTCCGCATGATGAGCTGACGATCATTATGCGGCGCTATATGATGAAGATCGCGGAGCATTTTGCCGGGGAGACAAAGTGCCACGCGCTGGTGACCGGGGAGAGCCTCGGGCAGGTGGCAAGTCAGACGATGCAGAGCCTGGTGGCGACGAATGAGGTCTGCACGATTCCGGTATTCCGGCCGCTGATCGGATTTGACAAGCAGGAGATCGTAGATATCGCCTGGAAGATTGACACGTTTGAGACGTCGATCCTGCCGTTTGAGGACTGCTGTACGATCTTTGTCGCAAAGCATCCGGTCACAAAGCCGAATCTGAATGTGATCAGGCGTTCCGAGAAGAAACTGAGTGAGAAGATTGACGAGCTGGTGCAGACCGCGATCGAGACGACGGAAGTGATCCTGGTTGAGTAGACCTGGCCGCTTTCGGAAAACGAGGACAAAAAAAGACCGCTGCACAGCGGAATCAGACGGGCGGATGCCCGAATGAACCTGTTCCGCGTTCGCCTGCGGCCGTCGCTATGTATCCATAAGCGCGTGCAACGAAGGTTACCGGTATCAGATGATATACGGAGCGAGAACACTCAGAATCTCATCCATGTTGTCCTCAGCGTGGATATTGAGATCGATCGGCTTGGACAGATCAAGGCTGAAGATGCCCATGATGGACTTGGCATCGATGACGTATCTTCCGGAGACGAGATCGAAATCGTTGTCGAACTTGGTGACGTCGTTCACGAAAGATTTCACTTTATCGATAGAATTTAAGGATATCTGAACTGTTTTCATCATAAGAGTCCTCCTTGTTGATATGTATTTTATCAATATCTTAACGGCTGGAGGGTCAAAAGTCAAGCTGAAAACGGACAAAGAAAAAGGGGATTATTCGTTAAAATGCCGAAGGAGGCAGCAGATGAAAAAGAAGGCGGCACTTCACAATCTGGGCTGCAAGGTAAATGCATATGAGACAGAAGCGATGCGCCAGCTGCTGGAGGAAGCGGGCTATGAGATCGTTCCGTTTGAGCCGGGCGCGGACGTGTATGTGATCAACACCTGTACGGTGACGAACATCGCCGACCGCAAATCGCGCCAGATGCTTCACCGGGCGAGACGGATGAATCCGCAGGCGGTTGTCGTGGCCGCCGGCTGCTACGTGCAGACTGCGGATGTGCGGACGGGGCCGGACACCTCCATTGATATCGTGCTCGGAAACAACTGCAAGAAAAATCTGATCGAGGCGCTCCGGGACTTCGAGGCGGCGCGCGCGGCGGAGGCCGGATGTGCGCATGGAAGCGAAGCCGGGCGCAGCGAAGACAGGGCCGGGATGGAAGAGTCCGCCGGAGTGTGCGCCGGGCGCGGCAGCGATAAAACGGACGCGGAGAGTGCGGATGGCGCAGGCGCCGGGCGCAGTGAAGACGGAACCGGGACGGAAGAGTCCGCCGGAGTGTGCGCCGGGCGCGGTAGCGATAAAACGGACGCGGAGAGTGCGGATGGCGCAGGCGCCGGGCGCAGTGAAGACGGAACCGGGACGGAAGAATCCGCCCGGCGCAGCAGCCTTCATGTCAGTGGACGGCCGGGGCAGGATATCAGGATCGACATCGCCCACGCCGGGGAATTTGAAACACTTTCCCTGGCGCGCACGGAGGAACACACGCGCGCCTATATGAAGGTTCAGGACGGCTGCAATCAGTTCTGCAGCTACTGCATCATCCCCTACGCGAGGGGCAGGGTGCGCAGCCGCGCCCTTGAGGATGTGGTCTCTGAGGCGCGGACGCTGGCAGCAAACGGCTGTCAGGAGATTGTGCTGACCGGGATCCATCTGAGCTCCTACGGCAGCGACCTGGGGCGGACGCTTCCGGAGCTGATCGAGGCGGTTCATGCCGTGGAGGGAATCCGGAGGATCCGGCTCGGCTCCCTGGAGCCGGGGATCATCACAGAGGAATTTGCCGGGGCACTGAGCATGCTTCCCGGTTTCTGCCCGCACTTCCACCTCTCTCTCCAGAGCGGCTGCGATGCGACGCTGAAGCGGATGAACCGGCACTACACCTCGGAAGAGTACGCGCAGAAATGTGAGCTCCTGCGCAGGATCTTCCGGGAGCCCGCGCTGACCACGGATGTGATCGTCGGATTTCCCGGGGAGACTGAGGAGGAATTCGGGCAGACCGCTGCATTCCTGAAGAGGCTCGGGCTGTACGAAACGCATATTTTCAAGTATTCCAGGCGCCAGGGCACCCGCGCGGCCGCGATGCCGGGACAGATCCCGGAACCGGTCAAGGAGGAGCGCAGCAGGCGGCTGATCGCGCTTGGGGATGAAAACCGCAGGGCGTTTGAAGCGCGCCATGCGGGTCAGGAGGCGGAGGTGCTGTTTGAAGAGAAGTGTACGATCGGCGGAAGGGAGTATTTCACCGGCTACACGAAGGAATACATCCGGGCCGCGGTGCCTGCCGACCGGGATTATGAGAACGTGCTGCTGACCGGACGCCTCGGCCCGGCCCTGGAGCCGCACGTCTTCCTTCTGCAGAGACAGTGACAGCGAAGGCAGGTTATTGTTCAGACCAGGCTGAAGCACGTAAGAAAGTGATTCAGGAGGCAGCTTGAGCTTCGCGAAGCGAATTTGTATGCCCAACTGCTCGTTATTCTAAAGGACTAGCTTCGCGTCGCTGGTCACGAAGTGAACGGCAGCGAAGACAGAATTCTGTCGGAAACAATTGTTTGAAAAAGATTGAATTATTTTTCGAGTTATATTACAATAGGTCTTACGAAGTACAGAGGACGTGAGATTATGGCAGATATCAACAACACACAGTATTTCAGTTTCAACACGGATCCGGAAGCGCGCGTGAAAAAGGTGCTGGAGATTGTCTACAATGCGATGGCGGAGAAGGGCTATAATCCGGTGAACCAGATCGTAGGCTACATCATGTCGGGCGATCCGACCTACATTACCAGCCACAAGAACGCCCGCAGCCTGATCATGAAGGTCGAGCGGGACGAGCTGGTAGAAGAGCTTTTGCGGGAATACATCAAGAATGAGTCCTGGCGGCAGGAGGAAAAATGATCCGTATCATGGGCCTGGATTTCGGTTCGAAGACGGTGGGCGTTGCTGTCAGCGACCCGCTCGGGATCACTGCGCAGGGCGTGGAGATCATACGGCGGGAGCAGGAGAACAAGCTGCGCAGGACCCTTGCGCGGATCGAGGAGCTGATCGCGCAGTACGGCGTGACAGAGCTTGTGCTGGGGTACCCGCGGAATATGAACAGTACGATCGGAGAGCGCGCGGAAAAGACGCTGGAGTTTCGCGCGATGCTGGAGCGGAGGACCGGCCTTGCGGTGACGCTGTGGGATGAACGCCTGACGACGGTCGCGGCAAACCGGACGCTGATGGAGAGCGGGGTGCGCCGCGAGAGACGCAGAGAATATGTTGATATGATAGCGGCTGTGTATATCCTGCAGGGATATCTGGACAGCCTTGAGAGGAACGTGCATGAATAAAAAAATAGAGTTCTGCCCGGTTGGTGAGGAAGAAACGGTCGGGTTTTTTGTGGTGGAGGAAACACGAATCGGAGGGGTTTCCTACCTTCTGGTCACGGAGACCGAGGACGACGAGGCGGAGGCCTATATCCTGAAGGACCTGTCGGAGGACGGGGAGGCAGAGGCCCGGTATATCTTCGTCGAGGACGACGATGAGCTGGAAGCAGTTTCAAAGGTTTTTGCAGAGCTTTTAGAGGACGTGGACATTGAGCTCTGAAAAGTAATATAAGCGCGGCCGTTCAGGGCGGGCAGGGTTTCTGTCTGCAAAAATCCGGAACAGGTGCGCGCAGCAGCGAAGAGTGACGGAATGCAGAAAAGGTATTCCGCTGTTAGCATGGAGGTGCAGATTGAAGAAAGGACAGACGAAGCAGAAAACAGACGAGACATTGAAGATTATTCCGATCGGAGGCCTTGGCCTCATCGGAATGAACATGACGGCATTTGTGTACAGAGACAGCATTATCGTGGTGGACTGTGGGCTGGCGTTTCCGGAGGATGATATGCTCGGCATCGATCTCGTGATCCCGGATGTCACATATCTGAAGGACAATATTGAGAAGGTAAAGGGGATCGTATTCACACACGGACATGAGGATCATATCGGGGCCCTGCCCTATGTACTGAAAGAACTGAACGTTCCGCTGTATGCGACGAAGCTGACGATGGGGCTGATCGAGCGGAAGCTGACGGAACACAACCTGATGCGCTCGACGAAGCGCAAGGTGGTGAAGCAGGGACAGTCCATCAATCTCGGCGAATTCCGGATCGAGTTTATCCGGACGAACCACAGCATCGCGGACGCGGTCGCGCTGGCGATCACCTCCCCTGCGGGCACGATCGTCCACACGGGAGACTTTAAGGTAGATTATACGCCGGTATTCGGTGACGCGATCGATCTCCAGCGCTTTGCGGAGCTTGGAAAGAAGGGCGTGCTCGCGCTGATGTGCGACAGCACGAACGCGGAGCGCCCCGGATTTACCGCCTCGGAGCGGACGATCGGCAAGATTTTTGACAACCTGTTTATGGAGAACCGGAACCGCAGGATCATCGTCGCGACATTCGCGTCGAATGTGGACCGCGTGCAGCAGATCATCAATTCCGCATACAAATACGGGCGCAAGGTGGTCGTCGAGGGCCGGAGCATGGTCAACATCATCCAGACTGCCTCGGAGCTCGGCTACCTGAAGATCCCGCAGAACACGCTGATCGACCTGGAGCAGATGAAGAATTATCCGGACGACCAGATGGTGCTGATCACGACCGGAAGCCAGGGAGAGTCCATGGCGGCGCTGTCGCGGATGGCCGCGGACATGCACAAGAAGGTCAGCATCAAGCCGGGCGACACCGTGATCTTCAGCTCGAATCCGATCCCCGGCAACGAGAAGGCCGTGTCGAAGGTGATCAACGAGCTGTCGATGAAGGGCGCGAACGTGATCTTCCAGAACACGCACACGTCGGGCCATGCCTGCCAGGAGGAGATCAAGCTGATCTATTCGCTGGTGCGCCCGAAATACGCGATTCCGGTGCACGGGGAGTACCGCCACATGAAGGCTCAGGCGCAGCTTGCGGAGGGCCTTGGCATTGACAAGGACAATATATTTATCCTCAGGACGGGGGACGTGCTGGAGCTCGGAATGAACAGCGCCAGGATCTGCGACCACGTGCAGACCGGCTCGATCCTGGTGGACGGCCTCGGCGTCGGCGACGTCGGAAATATCGTGCTCCGCGACCGTCAGCATCTGGCGGAGGACGGCATTGTGATCGCGGTGCTGACGCTTGAGCGCTACAGCGGCCATATCCTCGCCGGGCCGGACATCGTGTCGCGCGGATTTGTCTATGTTCGGGAGGCGGAGGACCTGATGGAGGAGGCCCGCGGCGTCGTGGAGGACGCGATGGATTACTGCAATTCCCACCGCGTGACGGACTGGGCGAAGATCAAAAACACGATCCGGGATTCGCTCGGCGATTTTCTGTGGAAGCGGACGAAGCGCAGACCGATGATTCTGCCGATCATAATGGAAGTTGGGTAGCCTGTGTTCCGGATGTGCCATGCTGTGCGGGACGACAGGACCTGCTGCCGCAAAAAACCACACGTATATGACGGTCCGGGGTATTGTATTGCCTGAGACAACAGGCAGATTTAAGAAAGCGGGACAGACAGATGAGTGAACTGAAAGAACGCACGGAAGCCCTGATCCAGGGCATTCTGGAGAGCGAAGAGTACCGGCATTTCTGTGCGCTCCGGGAGGAAGTATATCAGGAGCCGGAGCTGCGCCGCCAGATCAACGATTTCCGGCTGCATGTGTTTGAAGTGCAGAATTCGCAGGAGCCGCTCGACATGTACGGGGAGCAGGAACGGCTGTGCAGGGATTACGAGGAATTCCGCAAAAATCCCCTGGTAAACGGATTCCTGCTGGCGGAGCTGCGCGTCTGCCGTATGGTTCAGAAGATCACGGAGGCGATATCGGAGGCGATCGACCTTGACACGGACGAGGTGTCGGAGAGGATCCGTATTTAAATGATCATTCAGGAGAGAATAGCGGTCTATATCAGTTCTCTGGACACGGGAAACGGAGAATTTCTGGACGGACTCGAGCGGGAGGCCCTGGCGCAGGAGGTTCCTCTCATCCGCAAAGACATGCAGAGCTTTCTGAAGGTGCTCCTGGCGCTGCAGAAGCCCGTGAGCATTCTGGAGGTGGGGACTGCGGTGGGCTTTTCGGCTCTGCTGATGGCGATGAACACGCAGCCGGACTGCCATATCACAACGATCGAAAGGTATGAAAAGAGGATTCCGCAGGCCCGCGCGAATTTTGCGGCGGCCGGGATGCAGGAGCGGATCACGCTCCTGGAGGGGGATGCGCAGGACGTGATGCGCGGCCTGGCGGGACCGTACGATATGATTTTCATGGACGCGGCGAAGGGGCAGTATATTTATTTTCTGCCGGAGGCGCTGCGTCTTCTGCGCAGAGGGGGCGTCCTGGTCTCGGACAATGTCCTGCAGGACGGAGACATCATAGAGTCCCACTATGCCGTCGAGCGCAGAAACCGCACGATCTACAAGCGGATGCGCGAGTACCTGTACGTGCTGAAGCACACGGAGGGACTGCTGACATCGATCGTGCCGGTCGGCGACGGGGCCGCGGTGACGGTGAAGCAGAGGGAGGAGATACAGCTGATATGAGGATCAGAATATCTTATTTTCATCAGCCTTCCCTTTCTGACCGCCGCAGGATGTCATATTCGTCTGCCTGTCCGTCCAGATCGACCCAGAGCTTCTGCCGCGCATGCGGGGCGCTGTCCATCGGATTCCCATCCTGGTCATAGATCCCTTTCACGACAACCGGGAGGTTCCTTCCGTCGGGCTTCATGATCTCGATCTCCTCGCCGGTCCGGAATTTGTTGCGCTGTTCGAGTGCATACAGACCATCGCCGCGCCGCGCCCCGACCATGCCGAGGTAGGTATATTCCTTCACATAGGTGCTGCTGTCGTAGATCTGCGACTCCGCGCCCGGCTTTCCGTAGAAAAAGCCCGTGGTAAACTGGCGGTGCGTGCAGCCTGCGATCTGATTCCGGTACCAGTCCATATTCGCCTGATAGAGCGCCGGATCCTTCTGAAAATCGTCCAGCGCCCTGCGATAGGTCCGCGCCACGGTCGCCACGTACAGCGCCGTCTTCATGCGTCCCTCAACCTTCAGGCTGTCGATCCCGGCCCCAAGCAGATCCGGGATATGTTCCACCATGCACAGATCCTTTGAATTAAACAGGAACGTTCCCCGGTCCGTCTCCTCGATCGGCATATATTCGCCGGGACGCGTCTCTTCCGCCACGGCGTACTTCCAGCGGCAGGGATGGGTGCAGGAGCCCTGGTTGGCATCCCTGCCCGTCAGATAATTGCTCAGCAGGCAGCGCCCGGAATAGGAAATGCACATCGCGCCGTGGATAAAGCTCTCGACCTCCATCTCTTCCGGAATGTTCTCCCGGATCTCCCGGATCTCATCAAGGGAAAGCTCCCGCGCCGAGACCGCGCGCTTCGCTCCGAGCTCCCACCAGAAGCGGTAGGTCTCATAATTTGTATTATTCGCCTGAGTGCTCACATGGCGTTCGATCTCCGGACAGATCTGTTTTGCAAGCATAAAGACGCCCGGATCCGCGATGATCAGGGCGTCCGGATCCAGTGTGCGCAGCTCGTGCAGGTACCGTTTTACGCCCTCCAGGTCATAATTGTGCGCAAGGATATTGACCGTCACATGCACCTTTACGCCGCGCTCATGCGCAAACGCGATGCCCTCGGCCATCTCTTCCATGGAAAAGTTCTTTGCCTTTGCGCGCAGGCCGAACTCCTCGCCGCCGATGTACACCGCATCCGCGCCGAAGATCACGGCTGTTTTCAGAACCTCCAGGCTGCTCGCCGGTATCAGTAACTCAGGATGTCTTTTCACCGCTTTTCTCCTTCCAGGAA
>CANRBX010000060.1 GCA_947628955.1 uncultured Lachnospiraceae bacterium
TAGTCTATAATAGTTAGTGAAATTTTTTCAACACCGGCGGGCACAATAGTTAGGAGGTACCATTATGAACAAAGGTACAGTGAAGTGGTTCAATGCAGAGAAGGGCTATGGCTTCATAACCGGCGAGAACGGCGATGTTTTCGTACATTTTTCTGCAATCCAGGGTGAGGGTTTCAAGACTCTCGAAGAGGGACAGGCAGTTTCTTATGATCTGACAGAGGGCGCTCGCGGAAAGCAGGCAGCTAATGTAGTTAAACTCTAATCAAATTTAAGTAAGAGAATGGGATGTCCGGATGGCCGCTGCGGTGCTTGCGCAGCGGCCGCTTTTATATCCGTCTGGCATCATCAACCCTCAAATTCTACTTCACGATCATGCAGGCAATCTGATACTTCAGCCGCTCCTGCGGGGTTTCCAGACCGCAGCCGAGCAGCTTTTTTATGTTGTTTACACGGTAGATGACCGTGTTGCGGTGGGTGAACATGCTCTCGGCGACCGCCTGTACGCTCCCATTGCTCTCCAGATATCTCCGCAGCGTCTCCACATACGCGGCCCCGTGCTTCCGGTCGTGCTCGATCAGCGGGCGCAGCGTCTCCTCCCCCATCTCCTTCAGCAGCCGCTGGTCCGTGACCATGCCGAACAGGCGGTAGATCCCCATCTCGTCAAAATACAGGATGTCCCCGCCCGTCCGCAGCGCCTGCTCCAGCGCAGCGCGCGCACGGCGGTAGCCGGCCTGCAGATTCGTGACATCCCTCACGACGCTCCCCACGCCGACCGAGACGTGCGAGGACGGCATTTTGCGGTTCACGCGCCGCACAAAACCGTCCATGATCTCCCGAAGCTGTTCCCCTTCAATGTCGTTGACCACCAGGGTAAAGCAGGAATCATAATAGAAGAAATGGGCGTTGTGCGTGATGTTTTCCAGATAGATCTGCAGGCGGTAGCTCAGCCTGCGCCGCTCCACCGTGTCCATGATGTCAAGCTCCCCGTTCGAGATCAGGACGATCTGAAAGCTCCCGTCCAGGTCGAAAAACGGAAGCAGGTCCTTCTCATACAGTCCCATCGTCTGCGGATCCTCGATCGCATGGATCAGGGCGTTTGAGATCTGCTCGTCCGTGGCGCTCTGCAGCAGCACCCGGATGCTCAGATCCTTGATCATGTCATACAGCTGGATGTCCCAGGGAATCGTGAGCAGGGGGAAATCATTCTCGTCGCAATAGCGGACCACGGCCCGGGGGATCTCGCTGATATAAGGCCCCGTGTTGATGATGAGGCCCGACGCGTGGGTTGCGACAAGCTTTTCCACCAGCTCCTGCAGCTTCTCCTCCGAATTGAAGCCCAGCCCCGTCGTGACCGCCAGGTCCCTCCCCTTAAAATATTCCAGCACCATGCTGTCCTCGATCAGCAGGATCCAGCTGATCGAATTTGACCACCCGTTTTTCCCCGCGATCATCTCCATGCGGTACCTGTCCCGCGATACCACCAGCATATCTTCAATGGTAAGCCCCATGCCTCTCCTCCCCGCAAGACGCTCCGCTCCCGCTCTCCCGCCCCAGTCCGTGCCCGGCATTTTCCTTTGTACTCACAGCACATATTTCACCCGGGAATTTTAGGGTTATAACCTCTGGAAATCGGCGGCGGATCTGTTATGATATGGTTATCAGATACAAATAATTATTTTATATAGATACAGCTTAACAGGAGGGGTTTCAAATGTCAATGCATATGATCGATAATTATAAATACCTTACGATGCAGGATCCGAAGCCTGCGTGGATGAGAAATGAGAGATATGAGTACTGCGAATCATACGTCAGCGGCGCGATGACCAAAAAGGCCCGCAGGCGCAGGATTCCCCTGTTCTCATCCGTCATGACAATGCTGTTCCACATTTAAAAAATGTGATTACCTTTCCAAACTTTTACTATCAACGCAGGACCGGCGTATCCGTGCTTCGGCACAGATACGCCGGTCCTGTTTTTATGGCCGCCGCGAAATACACAGGGACGGGTTTTCACGCCCGGCATGGATTTTGCGGCAGCCTTAGCGACACAGAAAACAACTCAGATCATTCTCAATACTGAACCGTCTTCTTTTCGTCGTACACGTCATGGTCAAGCTCGCCAAGCTTGCTCGCCACGAGCATGCCGACCATAACGTCCACGTCCACGTTCATCAGCGTGCGGAACATTCCGGCAAACCAGTCGATACCGATCAGAACCGCGATGCTCTCAAGCGGCAGCCCGAGCGACGAAGCCAGGAACGTGTACACGATCACAGAGCCGCCCGGAACGGTGATCGTGCCCATGCACATCAGGCAGGAGAGAAGGATCGCCATCCCCATCTGGTACGGGGTCATCTGGATGCCGGTCGACTGCGCCATGAAGAAGATGGCCGCCACGTAGCACTGCGCGGCGCCGCAGCTGTTCATCGACATCGTGATCGGGCCGGTGAAATCCGCCACCTTGCGGCTCACGCCGAACTTCGTCACCTCGTCCTCCATCTTTGTCGGAAGGCAGATCGCGCCGGAGGTCGTAGTGATTGCCATCATGGACATCTTCGCATATTTCTTCGGCATTTTGAACAGATTCACTTTACAGAGAGCCGCCGTGAGCGGTCCGTACAGCACGAACTGGATCGCATCTCCAATCAGCAGCAGTCCCAGGAATTTCAGCATCGGAACGATCACTTTGAAGCCTGTCGCGCCGGCCACGTTCGCCAGCAGGCAGAAGATACCGATCGGGGCTACGGTCATGACCATCTTGATGATGTTGGTCACGATGCCGTTGAGGCCCTTGACCCAGTCCACCACTGTCCGGTTGCCGGTCTGCTTCGTGTAGGTGCTCATCGCAACGCCGAAGAACAGCGCAAACACGATACAAGGCACCATGCTGCCCTCCGCCATCGCCTGGAGCGCATTGGTCGGGACAAAATTCAGCAGCGTATCCTGCAGGGACGCGGACTGTACCTCGGCTGATGCGATCGCCTCTTCGCTCGCGATCTGGATGCCGACGCCCGGACGGATGAGCATCGCCAGAACCATGCCGAGCGCGGCTGAAACGACCGTGAATCCGATGATCCACTTGAACGTGTGCAGGCCCATCTTGCCGACGTCGCGGCCGTCGCCGCCGCCTACCGCCGCCGCTACCGCGGACATGACCAGGATCACGACGGACATCTGGATCAGACGGATGAACATGTCGCCGATAAATTTCAGGTTGGCCGCCCACGGTCCGACGATCGATCCGAACACGATGCCTCCTACCGTCGCAACCAGAATCTGTGTGGTCAGTGAGATTTTCAATCCCTTCTTCTCTTGCATAAGAATTTACCTCATTTCTTTTCATAATTGTGTTCTGTGAAAGCCCCTCCGGAGCGGATCCCCGCACGCAGCCTGTGCGCCGGGCCCTCCACCCCTGCTCTCACTGAAAGTTGTAGCGCTGCAGTGCGTTCTCCAGATGTTCCCGCATCGCCTGCGCCGCTCCTTCCCCGTCCCGCGCGATCAGCAGTCCGTAAATCCTCTGATGTTCTTCATTGATCTCTCGCAGCTGGGTCTCGTCCGCCATCCCGGTGCCGCTGACATGCTGCAGCAGGTTGCGGAGTGTCTGGATCATGCCGAAGATGACCGGATTCTCTGAGCACTCTGCGATGCACAGATGAAACTTCACATCCTCATCCAGAAATTTCCTGTAGTCACGCTGCATGTAGGTGCTGTGCAGCCTGTGGGAGATGTCGTGCAGCCGCAGCAGCTTTTCCTCGTCCCGGCACTCTGAGGCAAGCTGGGCGGCCTTCACCTCCAGGAGGTTCCGCACCGTCAGGATATTGTCCACCTGCTCCCCGTTCAGGAACATGGTCCAGGCCAGAGGAATAATGAAATAGTTTTCCTCGCGCTCGCTGATGTAGCTGCCCTGTCCCGGCCGTATGTCGATCATCCCCATGACGTCAAGCACCTTGAGCGCCTCGCGGATCGCGGAGCGTCCCACGCCGAGCTTCGCGGCGAGCACGCGGTCCGACTCGATCCTGTCGCCCTTTTTCAGCTTCTTGTCCAGCACCTGCTCCGCAAAGTACATCGTCATCCGGTTCAGAAGGTGGTCAATATTCCCCTTCCTGGCCGCATTCTGCGCGCCTCCTGCCTCCCCGAATTTCTCCGGGGGCAGCATGTCCGTCTGCGCGGCGAACTCTTCCGGCGCCAGGGAAAAAAGCGCCGGGTCGAGGGCCAGCTTTTCCGCCAGGCGGACGATGGTCTCATTCAGCCGCGCCCCGCCCTTCGACTCCAGGTTCGAGTATGTGGCGACGCTCATGGAGGCTTTTCCCTCTTCGTCCGACAGGTACCTCTCGATCAGCTCTCTCTGGGTCAGCCCGAGATGATGCCTCAAAAATAAAAGATTGCTTCTTTTATAAACCGGGGTTCTCTCTTCCTCTCCCATCTCTTCTCCGTCTCATCCGCCGGAAGCCGCCGGGCCATGCCGCCTGCCGGGCTGTATCAGCGCGGCAGCGCCGTCCCCGCCGGTCCCCCGGCAGTCGTCTTCTCCGCAGGCGCGGGATGCTTTTCTCTGTGCGCGGCTATCTCGTCAGCAGCTTTTCCGCAAGATCCGTCATGATCACAGAAGCCCTGGCAAAATCACTGTACTTTGTAAATTCTACCTGGCAGTGGCTTCTGCCGTCCTTGCTCGGCACGAACAGCATCACCGTCGGGATCACCTGGCCGATCTCCAGCGCGTCGTGTCCTGCGCCGCTCGCCAGACGTTTGCAGCTGTAGCCCTTCTCCCGGCAGTCCTCTTCCATGATATCGAGCATTTCCTCGGAGAGCATGACCGGCGTGATGGTCAGCTTGTTGTCCATCTCGTAGCTCCCGCCCATCTGTTTCGTCTCATAGTCGAGCGCCGCACGGATCCTGCGCGTAATGTCGTTAATGTTGTCATTGTTGCTGGAGCGGATGTCCACCGTGAACTCCACCTTCTCCGCCACGATGTTCATGCCGCCCGGAACCGTGTGGATGTAGCCGGTCGTCGCAACCGTGCCGTCCGCCTTCTCGCGCGCCCAGTCGGCGATCTTGGAGATCACCTTCGTCGCGGCGTCCACCGCGTCGAGGCGCATATCCATCGGCGTCGTCCCCGCGTGGTCCGATCTGCCGTGTACGGTCACCATGTATCTCTGGATACCGACGATGCAGTTCACCAGGCCGAGCTGGATATTCTCCGCGTCAAGCACCGGACCCTGTTCGATGTGCAGCTCCAGGAAGGAGCCGATGGAGCCCTCCTTCCATTTCGCATCCGTGATCTTCTCCGGATCCAGGCCGTAGCCCTTCATCGCGTCGTAGATCGAGATGCCGTCCGTATCCTTGAACTTTCTGCAGTACTCTACGTCGCGGTTGCCGAGCATCGCCCCCGAGCCAAAATAGCCCGTGCCGAACCGCATCCCTTCTTCATCGCAGAAGCCGACCACCACAAAATTGCGCTTCGGCGCAACGCCGCGCTCCTTCAGCTGTCTCGCAGCCTCGATCGCGCAGACGACGCCGGCGATCCCGTCGTAATCGCCGCCCTTGATCACGGAATCGTAGTGGGAACCCATCATGACGCACGGGGCATCCGGATCCTCGCCCTTCATCAGGCCGAACACATTCCCCGCTGCATCCTCCCAGACCTCGAGACCGGCGTCGGTCATAATCCCCTTGAGATACTCGACCGCATCGCGCGCTTCCTTCGTAAACGGAAGTCTGGTGCAGCCTTCGCCCGGCGTGGCCGTGAACTGCTTCAGGCCCTCCAGGTTCGTGGCAATTCTGCCGGTGATTGTTTCCATTTGCATAATTCTTCTCCCTCCTTACTTGCGTTTTAATATATAAACCTCTATCGGGGAATAGAGCATCGCCGCTGCGATCAGGAAAAACCCGGTCACGCAGACTGCCTCGCTCTGTATGGCGAGTCCTGCCAGGATCAGCAGGAACGCGGCCATGATCACGACAAACGCCAGTGTGAGATGGCCGGCCCTTGTCTTCCAGAAGCTCTGTTTCTCCATCCTGTATCCTCCTTGCATGTACATGAACCGTCTCCCGCCGGGAATGGGGCCGATCGAGCAGGGGGCGGCTTCGCCTCCTGCTTGTCGCGCGGCCCGGGTGCTGCGGTCAGCAGCTAATTTCCCTGCCCGGGCCTGCGCATAAAAAACGGCGCTGTGAATATCCATATCCACAACGCCTTTGTCTGACATTCAGTAGTCTACACCCAATCCCAGCGCAGTGTCAACGGTATTTTTTTAAATTCGTTCATCTCAGAAATCGCCCGTTACTGTCCAGCGCAGGCCGAAGCACTTGCTGCTGAGGCCGTAAGAAAGTGATTCTGGAGGCAATTTGGGCTTCGCGGCAGGAAGAAAACTGCGGCCTCTGCCGCCCGTCCCCCCGTCACAGCGCGACCATCACATACACGATGACTCCGATGACGATCGCCGCCGGAACCGTGATCCCGAGAAGCTTCTTCATCACCTGGCCCTCGCTGCCGAGGATATTCGCCGTCGTCGTCCCGAGAATGATCTTGCTCGGGCTGACCGCGCTCCCAATCGCTCCGCCGGCCGACTGTGCGCCAAGCACCGCCGAGGCGTCGACGGAGAGCAGCTTCGCCGTCGTCATCTGGAAGTCTCCGAACAGAATGTTGGAGCTCATATTGCTTCCGGTCATGAATGTTCCGAGCAGCCCGACGAACGGCGCCAGGATGACGTATGCCTTGCCGAGCACGTTCGCGATCCCGTTTGCAAGCACCACCGTCTGGCCGGTGCCTCCCATGATCCTCGACATGATCACCAGGCCGATGACCGCGATCCCGGACGGCATTGTCATCGAGACCGACTTCACAAAGACGCGCTTTGTGCCGCCCTCGCGGATCCATCCGTGCGCCCTGTAGTAGATCAGGCCGACGACCGACGAGATGAACAGGAACATGCTCGCGTGCGTAAACAGGGCCAGCGGCGAGAAATTCGCAGACGCCTCATTCACGTAGCCGTAGCCCGTCGCCGTCTCCGGGAATGCCAGCCCGATCGAGAACTTCCCGAGGAAGGCGTTGACCGGACCCACCAGGAGCACGATCAGTGTGATCGCCGACAGCAGGAAATACGGGACGAAGGCCTGCACAAGCGTCATGCCCTCCGGGGCCTCTCCCGTGCTCCCGGAAGCCGCCGCGCGGTTCATGATCGGGCTGTCCTCCAGGCTCCACTCCTCGCGGTACAGCTTCGTCCTGCCGATCACAAGCAGCACCACCAGGGAAATGCAGGAGGGCAGGAAGCAGGAAAGCGTCGTATTGATCTGGCTTAAGAGCAGCTCGCCTCCGCCCTGGATCAGCGCCATGAGGGCGATCGCCGGAAGTCCCTTTCTGAGAGCCCTGCCCTTTCCGTAGAACCAGCAGATCGCAATGCCCGTGACGATGTTCCACAGGAACAGAAACGCCGCCGTCCACAGAGCCGTCTGGAAATACGCGCCGCTCCCCACGGTCAGCCCCGCCGACATCGCCAGGGAATCCCAGGCCGCCGCCAGCGTGCCGAAGGTGTTGCCCCAGGCCTGGCCGAGCAGCGGAATGATGACCGCCCACAGTGGCTGCACACCGATTCCCATCAGAAGCGGCGCGCCGACTGCGACCGGAACGCCAAAGCCGGTTATGCCCTGCAGGAAGCTCTCAAAAATCCAGCCCATCGCGATCACGAGGAGCAGCTCGTTCGGGAGCAGCCTGCGCATGCCGTTCCGGATGACCAGAAAGGCCCTTGCCTCGTCCCCGACCTGATACATCAGGATCGCGGTCCACACGATCAGCAGGATCGTCATCGCGCTCCAGATGCCCTTCGCGCTCTCGACCGCCAGCAGGAAGAAATCCGCCTTGTAAAACACGATGCCCGTGAAGGCCGTGATCAGAAGTCCTACCGCGGCCGCCTCCGTCGCGCCCCAGTTAAACACTATCATCAAAACCAATAAAACTATGATTGGCAAAAATGCCATGACCCACATAAAGGGGGTTACCGGTATATTCATCTCATCTCTCCTGTCTAAAGTTCCGCTGTAAGCGGCGCCGGACGGCGTGCCGTCCCAGGAGGATACGCTCCCGCCCGGCGCCGCGCTGTCATCGGTCAGTCACCGGCTGATCAGGCGTGGATGACCGTACCCGTCTTCCCCGCGATGCCGTCCGCAGCCTTGTCGAGCAGCGTGATCAGGGCGCGGCGTCCCGGCGCGGACTGCGCGAAGCGCACGGCCGCCTCCACCTTCGGAAGCATGGAGCCCTTCGCGAACTGTCCCTGCGCGATATACTCCTTCGCCTGCTCCACGGTGAGGTCAGAGAGCCATTCCTGGTTTTCCCTGCCAAAATTGACCGCCACTTTCTCAACTGCCGTCAGGATGATAAGATAATCCGCGCCAAGCTTGTCCGCAAGCAGACTGCTCGCGTTGTCCTTGTCGATCACCGCGTTGACGCCGACCAGACGGCCCTCCCGGCTGACGACCGGGATCCCGCCTCCGCCGCAGGTGATCACGATATGGCCGGCCCGCACAAGCGTCCGGATCGTCTCAAGCTCGCGGATCCGCATCGGCATCGGCGACGCCACGACAACGCGGTAGCCTCTGCCTGCGTCCTCCATGCAGCGGACGCCGTTCGCCTCGTTCTGCTCCGCCTCTTCCTTCGTGATGAAGCGCCCGATCGGCTTCGTCGGATGCTGAAACGCCTCGTCGTTCGGATCGACCTCAACCTGCGACAGGATCGTCGACACCTTGCCGTCGATCCCGCGGCTGAACAGCTCATACTTGATCGCGTTCTGCAGGTCGATGCCGATATAGCCCTGGCTCATCGCCACGCTCGTGGGAAGCGGGATCTGCTTGTAATTGCGGTACTCGCTGATCAGATTGTCCATCGCGTTCTGGATCATGCCCACCTGCGGGCCGTTGCCGTGCGTGACGACAAGATCCATCCCCTGCTCCGCCAGATCCACGATCACCTTCGCGGTCTTTGCAACGGCTTCCTTCTGCTCTTCAATGTCTTTGCCGAGCGCATTGCCGCCGAGCGCGATCACAACTTTTTTCTTCTCCATAGTTCACCTCCTGTGCGGCCGGATCTCCGCCTTCTTCCTCCCGGATCCGCGCGCAGCCCCGGCCGCCGCCTTCTTCAACTCACCCTTTATATCCAAGCTTCTTCGCGTATGCGGCGACTGCCTTCTCGAAGCACTCGATCGGCGGATGCACCGTGCCCGCTCCGATCTGGCCGTAGCCGGCGATCTTGTGCGCGATGCCCGTGTTGATGACCGGCGTGATGCCCTTCTCCACGACAAGCCGCGCATCGATGCCAAGGCAGGTGCCCTGGAAATTCCAGTTCGGGATGATGAAGTTCGGATTGCGGTCGATCGTGATCTCCGTCATCTCGTTGCTCGTGCGCAGGGCGTCCTCATAGCCGCCCGCGCCGACGAACCGCGTAACCGCCGGGGCTGCGATCATCGCCATGCCGCCGACGCCGAAGGTCTCCGTGATCGCGCTGTCGCCCATATCCGGGCAGGCGTCCTCTCCGTCGTAGCCCGTGAAGTACAGGCCCTGCGGCGTGTTGACCGGGCCGGTGAACCACTCGTCGCCCATGCCGCTGATGCGGATGCCGAACTCCACGCCGTTGCGGCACATCGCGGTGACGATCGTCCCGTCCGTCACAAGGCGCGCGCCGTCCATGACCGCCTTGCCGGTCGCCATCATGATATTCAGGAAGAACTGGTCCGTATCGGCCAGGAACTTGATCACATCGTAGCGGTCCTTCTCATCCATATCCAGCTTCGTGATGATCGGGGCGACCTCCTTTAAGAAGGCCAGCGAGGCCGCGATATTCCTCTGATGGAATTCATCGCCCATCGCGATCGCCTTCGCGACCAGCGGATTGATGTTGAGACCGTTCTCCATCGAGCGGATCGCGCGTCCGAGCGTCGGGCCGAGCACGTCGCGCATCCAGCGCAGGCGGTTGACCACCTCCTCAGAGTATGCGCCGAAGCGGAGTACCTTTCCGATTCCTTCATTCATCGTGCAGTACGCCCTGTTGCCGTCCGTCACATTCTCGACCACAAACACCGGCATGTCTGCGGAGGTGATGCCGCCCATCGGGCCCACCGCGTTCACATGGTGGCAGGGGATGAACTTCACCTCTCCGGACGCGAGCAGCTTTCTCGCATCCGCCTCATTGTCCGCCCACTCCTGGAACAGGACCGCGCCCACGCAGGAGCCCTGCACCGGATCCGGCATATTCTTAAATTCGATAGGCGGACCTGCGTGCAGGATCACCTTGCCGTCGTTCAGCTCCGGGATCACCGACTTCGCCGGAACCACGTCGCGCATCACGGGCTGGCTGGCGACCACCTTCGCGATGACGGAGCGGTTCGCCTCGTCAATGTCAAAGCCCTCGTAATTTCTCAGGAAGTTCAGCATTTTGATCATCTCAAGATTGCCGCCTGCCGGAGGCATCCAGTCGTACTGCACGACCTCGCAGCCGAACTCCTCGCAGACCTCCGCGAAGCTCTTGAGACCGATGTTGATGATGCGCGGCTTCGCGGTGAGCAGCTCGCGCAGCTTGTCGGACGGAGCCGCCTTCTCCACCTTCACGACCTGCTTCGGGCGGATCTCCTTGACCGGCTCCTCGAAGTCCCTGCCGATCGCGCGGATCGCCGTGCGGCAGGCCAGCTTGTTGTTTTCGCAGACGATCACGCCCGCGTCCTTCAATTTACTGACTGCCTCGTCGTAGCCCTGGAAATCTCTTCTCGTGCCGCAGACCGTCGCCACGAAGAAGACCTTGCGGCCGAGCGCCGCGGCCCTGTCGCGCAGCTCGATGATGGACGGGAGCAGCGCGCCCGCCATATCCGGGTGCGAGCCGTAACCGAGCATGATGTCCAGAAGGATCACGCCCGTGGACTCGTCGTCGATCGCGTCCTGCATGCACTCGATGCGCTTCGCCGGGTCGATCATCGGATGCGGCTTGCCCTGCGTGTAGGCGTCGTCGCCCAGATCCACGACCACGTTGCCGTCAAGCTGAAGCATGTAGCCCTCGATGTCCTCCGGCGGAACCTTCACGTCCAGGGCGTCCTTGATCAGCATCGCGGCCTCGTTCGCCAGCGTGCCGCCCGAATAGTACGCCTTGATCGTCTTCTTCTCTTCCGCCTTAAAGAACGTCGACTCGTCCACGTCCGCCTTCGCCTCCGGAATCTCGGTCCCGCGCACCAGGCTCACCGCGAGGCGTGCCGCCTCGTCGAGCGTATAGGTGTGATAGAAGTTCTCCTCGTGATATTCCGGCTTCTCGCCCACGAACAGGGTGACCACCGGCTTGCTGAAATCGCTGAGCCTCGCAGCGATCCTGTCTCTTACTTCCTTTGCAGGCGGCTTGGAGATGATGATCAGAACCTTCACGCTGTCATCGTCCTCCATCGCGTCGATCATGTCCATCATCGTGATGCCGCCGACCGCCGCGTTCAGATCGCGGCCGCCGATGCCGATCGCGTTCGTCACGCCCTCGCCGAGGCGGTCAATGATCGTCGTCAGCTCCTGGATGCCGGTGCCCGACGCACCGATGATCCCGATGGAGCCCGGAGCCACGCTGTTTGTAAACGCGATCGGAACACTCTGGATGATGCCGGTGCCGCAGTCCGGCCCCATCACGGAAAGGCCCTTCTCATGCGCTTTCTTTTTCAGCTTTACCTCATCCTCAAGCTTCACATTGTCGCTGAACATGAACACGTTCAGGCCCTCGTCGAGCGCGCGGTCCGCCTCCAGCGCCGCATACGCGCCCGGGATGGAGATCACGGCCAGATTTGCATCCGGGAGCTTCTTCAGAGCTTTCTCCCAGGACTTCACGCTCTCGGCGGCCTTCTGTCCCGAGGACTCCGTGGACTGCTTTTTGAAATACTCGTCCACCTCGGCCATGATCGTGTCCAGAAGGCTGTCGTCATCCACATCCGCCACGACTACCATGTCATTTGCCGTCGCAGCCATCAGCTCTTCCGTATCGAGGCCGCTCTGTTTGAAAATGTCCTTGTTCGCCGGGGTCGCCATCATAATGGAAACCTTTTTGACACCCTCGATCGTCGAAATGTGGTTTGTCAGGAGCATCAGCACGACAGAATCATGATAACTGCCTTTTTTGACGATTGTTTTTAACATTTTGTCCCTTTCCTCCTTCTAACATAGAATCCTTTAATCCGCAAATCTGTTCTTGTGATCGTATCTGTTATAATGGATATCGTCGCTCTTCAGATACTCGTAGACGTCGTCCGCGATATCGATCCCGCCGGTCGCATACGCCTTCTCCCTGCGCATCACGGCGCGCTCGCCCGGATAGTAGACCTTGTCGTGGCCCGGGGCCGGCGCCATCTCGCCGAGCTCGTCGCACACCTGCGACATGCTCTTTTTGAACGCGTCAAGGCCGACGAAGCGGTTGGGATCCATCACGATGTGCATCTGCCCGAGTCCTCTGCCCTCGGACAGATCGTGATACATCGAACTGACATGCTTGCCGAACGGCACGCCGAGCAGCACGCCGGAGAACACGTCCACGAGCATCATCAGGCCGTAGCCCTTCGCGCCGGCGATCGGCACAAGCGCGTTCACAAGATGCGGATCCGTCACCGGGACGCCCTTCTCATCCACCGCCCAGGTGTCCGGGATCAGCTCATGGCGCGAACGCTTGTCGAGGATCTTGCCCCACGCCTGCACGGTCGTCGCCATGTCGAAGACCACCTGGCGGTCGTCCGCGGTCGGGGCCGCAAACGAGATCGGGTTTGTCCCGTAGTACGGCTCTGTTCCGCCGTACGGCACTGCCATCGGGTCAGACTGGCAGAAGGAGATCGCCACGAGATCCTGGTTCGCCGCCATCTCGGTATAATAGCCGAGCGCGCCGCTGTGCGCAATATTCCTGATGCCGATCACCGCGATGCCGTTCTTTTTCGCCATCTCGATCGCCTTCTCCATCGCCATCTTTGCCACCACATAGCCGCTCGCATTGTCGCCGTCAAAAATCGCCGAGCACGGGCCTGTCTCCTCATAGTGATACTTCGGGTTCACGGTCCAGCCGCCCTTCGCAATGCGCTCGCTGTAATACTCTACGCGAACCGCGCCGTGCGAATGGTAGCCTCTCTCGTCCGACCAGGTCAGCACCTCAGACACCGTCTCGGCCTGGTCCTCCGGAAGTCCCGCCTTCATCATCTTGTTTTTCATAAGACTCTTCAGCTCGTCACGCGAAAGCTTCATACCTTCATCCTCCATTCTTTTCTCTTTTTTCAATATTGGTCCATACGCCCGGCCCGCCGAATATCTGGCCGGGAGACGGGCATGCCTGCCTCCCGGGCCCTCCCGGCGGACTTTATAACGTCACATCTCTGTTGCAGTCCTTTGAGTAAATGTAGATCAGGTCGTCCTCGCGGCCCACCGCGTAGCATGCCTGCGGGCAGTACGCATCCATAAACACGTAATCGCCCTTTTTCACCGGGATCCACTCGTCGTCGAGGCGGTACATGCCCTTGCCGGACAGGAAGTACATGCCATGCTCCTGGATATGCGTCTCGATGTAGCCGTGGGACGCGCCGAGTTTGAATTTCAGGATATGCATATTCATGTCAAAGCCGAAATCGCCGGCTGCCGGGAGCAGGTCCTTGATGTGGCAGTTCTGCATGCCCTCATACTCGATCCACGGCATCTCATTCGTATTGCCTACCACCGTGTGCGCGCTCAGGCCCTCAAGCTTCGCGTATCTGCGCTTGTACGCATACAGCTTCGCGTCCTGGCCTGACTTGTTCTCGAACGCGATCGTCACGCCCGCCGGAGAGTAGATATAGCCGCCCTCGGTCAGAACAGCCTCCTGGTCCGCATTCTTCACCGTGACTCCGCCCTCGACCACATAGATGAAAGACTCCAGGCCATCGCCGCCAAACGCCGCGTTCCTGCCGCCCTCATGCGCCGTGATCAGGTAATCCGCAAAAGACGCGCCCATCGCCGGAGAACCGAGGATCGTCACATCGCACTTCTCGTAGCCCGGAATACTGTTCTTCACCAGTCCGTCCGGCTCCAGAAGCACAAAGTTCTCCTTGCGTACAACGGAACGCGTCATAAGAAGCTCTTCCCGATACCCAACCTGATTGTTCAAATAGCTCATTTCTTTTCCTCCATTTTCTTTAAGATAAAAATAAATTAGTGGTCAACCGGTTTTTATATCGTGATTATCGCAGTTTTTCCAGTCTTTTTCAAGTGGCATTTTGTACAAATCAGCAAATACTTTCTTGTCTATTATGCCCTATTTACAGCAATTTTCTCTATTTCAAAAAAGCCGGTCGTGTGGTATACTTAAAGAAATACAAAATATCCGAAATGAAATGCACAGTCTGTAAAGATTAAAATTTTTGCCGTATAATTTTTAAAATTGTCAACCATATTTTAAAAGGAGTGTCCGACTCTCATGTACCAGGAAAAAGATTACGCCTTAAGCGGCGCCGGCTATTCCAAACACGTCACCGTCTACCATGACCCGCAGGCCAGAACCCGGGCCCGCATTTTCTATTTTCACGGAGGCGGCCTGCTCTACGGCTCGCGCAGGGATCTGCCTGCCGGGCATATCGAGGCCATGACGTCGGCCGGATATGAAATCCTCGCCTTCGACTACCCGCTCGCGCCGGCCGCCGGGCTCGATGAGATCGTCCCGGACGTCTGCGCGTCGATCAGCCTCGCCTGCTCGCCGGACGCGGAATTTACCGACGGCTCGCTGCCCTATTTCCTGTGGGGCCGTTCCGCCGGGGCCTATCTCTGCCTGATCGCGGCGGCCTTCGGCCCGCTCGCGCGAAAACCGCAGGGCATCCTTTCGTACTACGGCTACGGCTTCCTGTGCGAGGGCTGGTTCTGCTTCCCGAGCCCCTACTACCGCACCCTGCCCCCGGTGGACAGCTCCTGCCTGGAGCATCTCCCGGAGGGGCTGCACGCGGACGGAAGCCTTGACACGCACTACAGCGTCTACGTCTACGCCAGGCAGAGCGGCACATGGAACCGCCTGATCTACCACGGCCGGGAGAAATTCTTTTACCTGAACTATTCGCTGCGCACCTGCGCCAGCCTTCCCTGCCCGCTGTTCTGCGCGCACAGCACCGGGGACCCGGATGTGCCGTACGAGGAATTTGTCGAGCTGTGCAGCCGCTACAGCCCGCAGCGCTTCATCGCCTCGCAGCACGTGCACGACTTTGACCGCGACCCGGACAGTCCCTTCACCCCGCAGGTCCTTGAGGCGTCCGCCGCGTTCCTGAACGCAAACCTTCCGCCGGAAACCGCCGGGATCTGAGCGCCTGCCATGACGGTGAACCGTCCTTAAGCGCTGCACGGCACGGGTTCTATCCGCAGCGGCAGTCAGACCGGCTGTCATATGCACAGCCGCTGCTGCGGGTCAGACCGCCCGCCATATGCTCAGCCGCTGCCGCGGGTCAGGCCGCCCGCCATATGCTCAACCGCTGCCACGGATCAGGCCGCCCGCCATATGCTCAGCCGCTGCCGCGGGTCAGGCCGCCCGCCAGGCAGGCCGCAGAAACTCCGGCGCATGATCTGAGAAAGGCGCAGGGCACCCTGTATTTCTGCAGAATGTCCCTGCGCCTTTTTGCCGCTTATTTTTCCAGCGTCGTGCCTTTGCGGAAGCGTTCGCAGGACGGCATGTACTTCATGCAGAAGTAGAAGATCAGGGCCGTCGGGATCGTCGCCGTAAAGAAGGAAATATTTACGTTGATCAGGCCGATGACTGCGCCCACTGCGATCGCGATGATCGCCGCCCAGTTGACGCCCGCATGGTTGCCATGGTCATCGTACAGATCTTTGAGGTTCTCCTCCGTGATATTTCTCCGGTGAAGAATGAAGAAATCCGTGATCAGCACGGCAAAGATCGGGCCGAAGAATGCCGTGTAGAGCTTCGTGAACAGGTCAAGGCCTGCTGCAGAGCTGTCGTTCGTGAGGATCCACGGGCAGGTGCAGACTGCCAGGATGCCGACGAGGATGACCGCGGTTCTGTGTTTCATCTTAAAGGTATCCATGAACGCATATGCAGGCGGGATCACGTTGCTTGCAAGGTTCGTGGAAAGCTGTGCAAAAATGATGAAGCCGAGGGTAACAACGAGCACGAGCTTGTTGTCAACCATCTGTGCGAATGCGTTGATCGGGTTTGCGATCCCGGTTGCCGTGGAAGCCATGGCGCCGATCAGGCCGAGAAGCACGGTCGCCGGAACCATCGCGAGGAAGTAGGAGCAGCCGCGCAGCGGCGCGGAATAGCCTGTCTTCACCTCACGCGAATAGTCGCCCGCATTCAGCATGACCGTCGTACTGTTTCCGAAGAAGGCGATCACAGCGCCGATAAACGGCATGCCCCATGTCCCGCTGTGGTTCATCAGCTTGGTGCCGATCACATCACCGTACTGGGTGACGCAGATGTAGAGCAGGTAAAGCATTGCCACAGAGATGACGACGCCGCCGATATTGCCGACCCACTTCGCTCCCTGGAAGCCTTTGATCGACAGGAGGATCTGAATCACCTGGAAAAGAATGAAATACAGCCAGATATTGTCATATCCGAAAAATGCGATGGAAATATTATTCAGGGCCGCGCCGCCGAGCCATGTCTGGAAGCCGTACCACACGATCGCGGGCAGGCCACGGAGCATGACGGGAACAACGCTTCCCTTTGTGCCGAATGCGCTCTTGAGCTGGATCGCGTAAGGCGCGCCGGTCTTGTAGCTGAACTGGTCGTTCAGGGTGATGCCGATGATCAGGATCATCGAGCCGATAAACACTGCGAGGAACAGCTGGATCAGGTTCAGGCCCTTCTCAAGCTGCGCGGAGCCCATGGTCAGCGTGCCGATCGAGATACAGCCGCCCAGCCACAGCATCGTGTTGGAACCCCAGCTCATGATACGATCCTTCGGCTGGATTGGCGCCAGCGAGCTGGCTTCTTTTTTTGTTTCATTCACATTACTACTCATAATCTCTCTCCCTTCAGTTATGATCTTCAGTTATGATTATTTCACCGGCGTGATATATTCGCCGTAGCCGATCGCGTCCTCTTTGTAGACACCGTCTGCCGCCACTACCCTGCCGCGGATGATCGTGCAGACCGGGGCGCCCTTGCCCTCGAGGCCGTCGAAGCAGGAAACGTGGCCCTTTGTGAACAGCTTCTCCTGCTCGCACTTCCACGCCTTCTCCGGATCCACGATCACGATATCGCCGTCGAAGCCGAGCTCAAACGCGCCCTTGCGCCCGTACAGGCCGAACACCTTCGCCGGGTTGTAGTCCATCACCTTCGCGATCAGCGTCGGGCTCAGGCCCTTCTTGTTCACCACCATATCGAACATCATCGGAAGGAAGAACTGGATGGAGTTCAGGCCGCCCCATGCGTGCCAGATATCCTTCGTCGCATTGTCCTTCTCCGCATCGGCCGCCGGGGAGTGGTCGCTGCCCACGCAGGAGAGCGTGCCGTCAAGCACGTAATCCCAGAGCTTCTCCATGTCCTCTTTCGTGCGCATCGGCGGAGTACATTTTGCCGGGGCACCCTTTTCAAACACGAAGTCCTCCGTGAAGCCCAGATAGTGCGGACAGGTCTCCGCCGTGATCGGCAGGCCCTCGTGGATCGCGTCCTTGACCACCTGCGCCACCATCGGATGGCTCACGTGGCAGATATGCACGCGGCCGCCGGTCGCCCTGGCCATGTCGATGACGTTCTTGGTCGCGACATACTCGGTCCAGACATCGTGCGCATCGAGGAAATCACGGATCTTCTCTTCATTGGTGCGCCCTTCCTTCGCCTTTGCCTCTCTCTCGCGCTCACGCACCTGGCCGAATTCCTCGCAATGGAACCCGCACAGCGCGCCGTACGGCTTCAGGACCTCCAGGGCCTTGCGGACATTGCCCATGTTGACCGTCGGGAACAGGTTGCCGTTCGGGCAGGTGAAGCCCTTGAACGCGGCCACGCCGCACTCGTGCAGGTCGACCAGATCTTTGATATTGTTTTTCACGGAGTCCGGGCTGTCGTCGTAGTCGCCCACAATGCCGCCCCACAGCGCATAGTCGACGTAGGAATGCTTGCTGATCAGGCCGAGCTTCATGTCGAAGATCTCCTTGTTCATCAGGGACGGGTCGTTGTTCAGCGGCATATCGATCAGGCAGGTACAGCCCGCGGCCACAGCAGCCCTGGAGCCCGTCGCAAAGTCTTCGCGGTACTCAAAGCCAGGCTCGTTCAGGTGTGCATGGCAGTCGATGATGCCGGGATAGACATATCCGCCCTTCGCATCGATCACTTCCTTCGCCTCCGCCTGCGCGCCCGGCAGCAGGAACGCCGCGTACTTTCCGTCCGCAATGGCGATATCCGCCTCATAGATACGGTCCGGTGTGACAAGTTTTCCATTTCGAATCAGTAAATCGTACATACTTACCCTCCTTTAATGCATTGTATTATTTTTCATTTTTTGATACCATGATAAAAGAATGATCCCGGCATCATGAATAAAACCCTCAGGAGCGAAACCCTTATGAATCAGGAGAACCTTATAGATCAGGAAGCTGTTATCGGCCGGAAAGCCATTATGAACCATCCCGCGGTCACGGCCGCATCCCGGTACGCGCTCGCGCTGCTTCGGACGCACACGCACGGCACGGTGCACTCTGTCTACCGCAAGACGGTCAACCTGCTGCTGGAGGCGGATCCCTCCGAGGGCCTCCCGCCTGATCCGGGCCGGACGCCCGGAAGATCGCAGGTTCCGCGCGCGGGAGAAATCCCCGGCAGGATCATCCCCGGGGCGACGACAGCGGACATATCACAGGCCCCGTGTATGCGGGAGATCCTGGTCGCCCTGCAGGCCGCCGGCTCCCCGCTGTCTCCGATCAGCCTGATCACTGAGCTGTCCGGAGAACAGATGGCCGCACTGCCCATCCGGGCCGGGATGGAGGTATCCGTATCTGCCGGCGCAGGTATCCTCCCTGCGCATCCCGGCCCCTTCCCGGCAGTCTCAGGCGCTTTGGACACGGCCGCAGAAGACTCTGCACATCTGCTTCCGGACGCAGCCCCCACAGTCTCAGGCGCTTCGGACACGGCCGCAGAAGATTCTGCACATCTGCTTCCGGATGCAGCCCCCACAGTCTCAGGCGCTTCGGACACGACCGCAGAAGATTCTGCACATCTGCTTCCGGACGCAGCTCCCACAGTCTCAGGCGCTTCGGACACAGCCCTCATGATCTCGGCCGGCCCCGGCTGCATTTTCAGCATCTGCGTGAGCGAGCCGGCAGACCTTCTTCTGGACTGCGCGCTTTCCGGGGAAGAGCTTCACAGCCTGGAGAAAAATATCCGCGGAGCGCTCTCGATGCAAAAGGCCGGAAGCCTCGAGCTGCTCTTCACAGCGCCGGAGCGCGCCGGCGAAAGCCTCATCCTCGCAGCCGCGCAAAAGCGTCTCGATGAGACGTACCGCGCACTCTGCCAGAGATCCTGCGATAAGGCGGCCCGCTCGCTCGTCCGCATGACCGGGCTCGGCCCTGGACTCACGCCCGCAGGAGACGATTTTCTCTGCGGCGTCCTCGCCGGTCTCATTCTGTGCGGGTGCAGGCATCATCCGTTCGCAGAAGCGCTTCGCCGGGAGATCGCGCTGCATCTGGGGGATACCAATAAAATAAGCGCAGCCTTTCTCACCTGTGCCCTGGAGAACCAGTTCAGCCAGGCGATCAACGAGCTGCGCCTTCGCCACACATCCACGAGAATCCTGCATATCTTCCGCGAGATCGGCCACTCGTCCGGAACCGATTCGCTGTGCGGTGTTTTATTCATGTTGCTCTTGCGGAAAATATTGTAACATATGTTTCCTGAATTTGCAAGAAAATTTAGTAAATTAAACTATATTTGTGCGAATCAGCCGCGCTTTTTTGTTACATATCTGTATTGTATCCGCAAAACCGACAGACAGATCCATGAGATACGCCGCACAATGTCAGTTCGTTAACAGCCACAAAAGGACAGGGAGTCTCCGGGAAGGGCCTTTAGGTACGTCCGGCACCTTTCTCAGCCCTTGACGGCGCCCATCGTAATGCCCTTCGTAAAATATTTCTGGAAGATGATGAACACGATGATGATCGGAACCGCGGCAAGCGCCGCGCCCGCCATGATCAGGCCGAAGTCGATCGAGTTCTCCGCCTGCAGCTTCGCAATGCCGAGCGAGATCGTCAGGTTCCCCGTGCTGCTCAGCATGATCAGCTGCATGAAATAGTCGTTCCAGGAATTGATGAAGGTGAAGATCGCGAGCGCCCCGATGCCCGGCTTCAGCATGGGCAGCGCGATCGTGGAAAACGTCTTCCACTCGTTCGCCCCGTCGATGCGCGCGGCCTCGAGCATCTCCCCCGGGATCCCCTCTGAAAACTGCTTGATCAGGAACACGCCGAACGGCCACCCGACGATCGGCAGGATGACGGCCCAGAGGGTGTTGTACATCTTCAGGGAGGACATCTCCCGGATCAGCGGGATCAGGATCACCTGCTTCGGCAGGGCCATCGCGCAGACGATCAGGGAGAAGACGACTGTCCGGCCGATGAAGCGCTTTTTTGCAAGCGCATATCCGGCCATCGCCGAGGTCGCGCAGGTGAGCAGCATGGAGACCACGGCCATGAACACCGTATTCACAAGCCAGCGCAGGGCTGCCGGAACCGTCGGCCCGCTGAACGCAGTCTGCATAAACGGGAGCTTAAACTCCCACAGCGGCGCAGTCTGGCGGCTGAACAGCTTCCGGTAATTGTCGAGAACCCATTCATTCGGCCACCACTGCGGCGTCGTCGCATTGATCGCCTTCGCCGTCTTGAATGAGCCGGTAATGATCCAGTAGAGCGGAAACGCGAACGCGACCGCCATGATTATGATGATCAGAACAGCCGCGGCCTTGTAGCAGCTGTGACGGTTTATTTTCATAATCCCAGCCTCCCTTCTCAGTCCGACCCGGACGCTTTAAACTGAATGGCCGACAGGACTGCAATGATGACCGCGAGCACCACGCCCATCGCGTTTCCGTAGCCGTAGCGGTACAGCTTAAAGGCATTGTAATAGATGTAGTACATGATCGTGTCCGTGCTGTGGTTCGGTCCTCCGCTCGTCAGCAGCTGGATCAGCGCAAAGCACTGGAAGCTGTTGATCGTCGTGATGATCAGGATATACAGCGTCGTCGGCTTGATCTGCGGCCA
>CANRBX010000061.1 GCA_947628955.1 uncultured Lachnospiraceae bacterium
ATTTTTACGGAAAACTCAGAATCGGGGAATTTGAGGCATCCGGGCAGGCTATAACGAAATTTACCTTTCAAAACTGAAAAAATTGAGTTTTCATAGACTTTTTTCGACAATTATGTTATGATGCCTCATAAAGGGGTGAGTATAAATAATGATGAAGAAGAAAAATGTGTTCAGGCGAAACAGCGGCTTTATCGTCGGGTGTGTGCTGGCGGCAGGCGCATCCTATTTCACTGCGGATGTCGCCATGACGAAAGGACTTCAGTCTCTGCTGATGACAGAGGATACGGAAGCTTCCACACAGGGTGAGACAGACACGCAGGAGACACTTGCGCCGGAGAGCAACCGGGATCGTGTGATCGAGACAGATGCCTTCACGGTCACGGCATCCGGAAATGTCATCAAGGGGGTTGAGAGGGAGGTCCCGCAGCAGTCGGAGACCCAGGAGCCGGAGTCCGAAACGGATCTTCAGGGGGAAGATACGGAGAACCCGGACGGAGACGATGGTTCTTATGACGATGGCTCTTACGACGATGGTTCCTACGATGACGGCTCTTACACGGACGACGGTTCCTACAGCGATGGTTCCGGCTACACGGACTCCTACGGCGACGGCTCGTATTACGGGGACGGCGGCTCTTATTATGATGATGGGAGCTCCGGCGGCTATTACGATGACGGCTCCTACAGCGGAGAGTCGTACGACGGACCGACGATTGAGATCCAGGATCCGGGCAACGGCGGCTATACCTACGATGACGGAAGCAGCGGCGGAAGCTCCGGCGGCGATGATATCATCGTGGAGGGCGATTCCCCGGTGACTCCTTCGGATGTGATCATCCAGGGGATCAGCAGCCGTTACATCGACGAGAGTGAGCTGTATAATTACGATCTGGGGCAGCTGCGCCTGATCCGCAATGAGATTTTTGCGCTCCACGGACGGATTTTTAATTCCCAGGATCTGATGGATTACTTCAGCCAGAAGTCCTGGTATGTTCCGATGTACTCTCCGGAGGAATTTGATGCGAACATGTTCGATTACCTGAATGACTATGAAGAGGCAAATCTGAATGTCATTCTGAACTACGAAGCGGCGCTTGCAGGGGAGGTGTAGAACATGAAAGTATTTTGGAGAGTATTGCTGAAATTATTTATTCTGCTTCTGGTCGCTGCGGCAGCCGCCGCGGGTGCGATCGGATGGCATGCCTATCAGCAGAGCACGCCGGGCTACATTATCGACCAGTACCTGGCCTGCCTGATCGACAATGATGATGAAAAAGCGTTTGAGCTTCTGGATCAGTCCGAGGAGACGGCGATGACCCAGGAGGAATATGCCGAGGCACTCAAGGGAAAACGCTACAGCCTGAGTTCCGGCTATACGGTCAGCGAGCTGCAGCAGCGCGTCGACAATAATGGAAATGAGTATGCGGACTTCCATGCGGAATTTAAAAATGCCGAGGACGAGGTGCAGTTTGAAGACGACTTTGTCGTGAAAAAGCAGGCGGATACCGCCTTCGGGATTTTTGACCGCTGGAAGGTTCTGTCCGGCCATTGTATGGTAAAGAATCTGAAGATCACAGTTCCGACCGGGTCGCAGGTCTATCTGGACAATGCGCCTCTGGATCCGGCGTGGATCGTCCGGGACGGCGTGCCGTACTCCATGGACTGCTATCAGATACCGGCGCTTGTCCCGGGCCGCAAGAGCCTTGTGATCCGCCATTCTGAGCTGGAGGCGCTCAACACGACGCTGGACACGAACGACGGGGATCAGGACTACGTTTCGCAGATGACTCTGAAACGGGCAGCCGGAGAAGAGTGCATGACGATTGGCATCTCCGCCCTCAAGCAGTTCTATGCAGTCTCAGTGAATGACAAGACTGCTGATCTGGAGGAGCTGTTTAAGGCCTGCCTGGAGGAAGTCAGCCAGGCGGTGAAGGATCAGAAGAATGCCTTTGAGGAAGACAACAGTGTATTTCAGGGGCTGGGCGTGTCGGAGTTTGCGCCGCAGTACGGGGCGCCGGCTTTCGCTGAGGGCGAGGATAAGGTGATCACGGTGGAGATGACGCTTGGCTATCATTACGTGATGCGAAAGGATGTCACGTCGGATACCGGGGATGTATATGACGACGGGACGCCGATCCAGCAGACAGAGCGCGTTACGGAGTCCGGAGACGCTTCGGCGAAGTTTGTGATGGCCTATCAGGACGGAGCCTGGATCATTTCCCATGCGGAGATTCCGGTGATCCCGGCTGAGGGTACGCAGAGTCCGGCACAGGGTGAAACACAGAGCGGCGGTGCTGCTGACGGTGAGCAGAGCGGCACAGAGGACGGTACTTCGGGCGACATTCAGGAGGATCAGTCCCAGAGCGATGCGGCTTAGCTTTGCATAAACGGCATACTGGTGCGCAGAATAATGTGCAGAAGGGCGGTATCCCGGGCGACACCCGGGAGGATCAGCCCCGGAGCGATGCGGCGCAGCTTTGCATAAACGGCATACTGATGCGCAGAATGTACAGAAGAGAACTGCCTGGCAGCTGTACGTTCTGCGCATCAGCGCGTACAGACCGGAAGAGATATTCAGTTCTGCCGGCACGTACGATCGGAAGAGATATTCGGTTCTGTCGGCGGTGCGGTCAGAAGCGGTATGCTGTTCCGCGGCACGTATGGGCCGGAAGAGAATCCTCAGTTTTGGCGGCACACAGGAGCCGCAGGGAGAGAAAATTATGGCAGGAAATTTTGTGGCAATGCTGACGCCGCTGCTTTTACATATGGGGATTTCGGAAATGGCGGCGTTTCTGCTTTGGCAGGCCGTGTGTTTCTTCGGGGGCGGTCCTGAGACAGCCGCGGCCGTCACGGGCGGATATGCGGCGCTGCTTGGAAACCTGCTGGTGCTTCCGTTCGCCGTATGGATGTACCGCAGAGACATGAACCGGGATACGGAGGAGTGCGGCGGGCGCGGACAGCCCGCGCAAGAGCGCTGCCGAAGACTTTCTGCTTCCGGACTGTCTGCAGGATCCGCGGGCCTGAGACGCAGGAAAATCGGTTTGAGACGCAGAGAGGTTTGGCCTGAGACGCAGGAAAATCGGTCCAAGACGCAGAAAGGTTGGACTGAAACGCAGGGAAATCAGCGTATAAAGCGCAGGGCGAGTAATGTATTTCTGCCCGCCCTGCTCTGCCTTGCGGCGGGAGGAATCCTGAATGTACTGTACAGCGGCCTGCTGAATGCCCTTCATATCCAGGATTTCTTTTCCAGTCAGGTGCAGGAGCAGCTGCTGTCCGTGCCGTGGCCGCTGCAGCTGGCGGGACTCGGACTGCTTGTGCCGGTCACGGAAGAACTGATTTTCCGCGGCCTGACTTACCGGCGGATGCGGCGTGTGCTTCCGGCCCTGCCCGCCATTGTGCTGTCGGCGCTTCTGTTTGCCGTCTACCACGGCAATCCGCTTCAGATCATCTTTGCATTCCCGATGGCGGTCGTCCTGGCGGCGCTGTATGAGCGCGGGAAATTGTTTGTTTTTCCGGTACTATTTCATGTCGGGGCAAATCTGACCGCGGTTTTTTTAAATTTTTTGCTGTAAATCCTGTCCATTTGAGGCACCAAATTGAGCTGATACAGCAGCGAAATTTAAAAATTGTCCCATAATAATCAGAAAATAAAAGAGATAATAACATAAATTCAAATTATCTGAAAACTAAAGAGAAAAAACCTGTTGCAAGATCAGAAAAATAGGTGTATAGTAGACGGCGAAGTTTAAATATCTATTACAGCTGTGAGGGAAGACGGCAGGTTTTCCCGATAACGTAACAGGAGGAAACAGGATGGATGTAAGGAGAAGTTCGGATCCTGCCTGTGTGAGTCCGGGGCTGTACCGGCCCGAGTTTGAACATGACAACTGCGGAATCGGCGCAGTCGTCAATATCAAGGGGGTCAAGACTCACCAGACAGTGGAGGATGCGCTGAGCATTGTAGAAAATCTTGAACACAGAGCTGGCAAAGACGCCGAGGGAAAGACAGGAGACGGAGTTGGGATCATGCTGCAGATTTCGCACAGATTCTTCCGCAAAGCCTGTCTGGACCTTGGCATTTTTTTAGGTGAAGAGAGAGATTACGGCGTGGGGATGTTTTTCTTCCCGCAGGACGTGCTCAAACGGAACCAGGCGAAAAAAATGTTTGAGAACATTGTCCGGAAGGAGAGGCTGAAGTTCCTCGGCTGGAGACAGGTGCCGACCGTGCCGGGTGTCCTCGGCCACAAGGCGCTGGAAAAGATGCCCTGCATCGAGCAGGCTTTTGTGGAGCGCCCAAGGGACGTGGAGAGGGGCCTTGCCTTCGACCGGAGGCTGTACATCGTCCGCAGAACTTTTGAGCAGTCCAACGATACGACGTACGTGGTCTCGTTCTCGAGCCGCACGATCATCTACAAGGGAATGTTCCTGGTAGGGCAGCTGCGCACCTTCTTTACCGATCTGCAGAGCCCGGATTATGAGTCCGCGATCGCGATCGTACACTCCAGGTTCAGCACGAACACAAACCCGAGCTGGGAGCGCGCGCATCCGTACCGTTTCATCGTACATAACGGCGAGATCAACACAATCCGCGGCAATGCGGACAAGATGCTCGCGCGCGAGGAGACCATGTCCTCCCGCTATATGGAGGACGACATGCACAAGGTGCTGCCGGTCATCAACGCGACGGGCTCAGACTCTGCGATGCTGGACAACACGCTGGAATTTCTGACGATGAACGGGATGGACCTGCCGCTTGCGGTGATGATCACGATCCCGGAGCCGTGGGCGAACAACAGCGTGATGTCCCAGAAGAAAAAGGATTTCTATCAGTATTATGCGACTGTCATGGAGCCGTGGGACGGCCCGGCGTCAATCCTGTTTTCGGACGGCGACGTCATGGGCGCGGTGCTCGACCGCAACGGCCTGCGTCCCTCCCGCTACTATATCACGGACGACGGCTATGTGATCCTGTCCTCCGAGGTCGGTGTTCTTGACATCGATCCGGCGAAGGTTGTTCTCAAGGAACGCCTGCATCCGGGCAAGATGCTGCTGGTCGACACGGTAAAGGGCGAGGTGGTCGACGATGAGGAGCTGAAGACGCGCTATGCGTCACGGCAGCCGTACGGTGAGTGGCTGGACCGCTATCTGGTGAAGCTGAAGGATCTCCGGATCCCCAACAAGCGCGTCGAGACATACTCGGATGAGATGCGCATGCGCCTCATGAAGACCTTCGGCTACAGCTATGAGGATTACCGCACATCGATCCTGACGATGGCCGCAAACGGCGGCGAGGGGATCAGTGCGATGGGCATCGATACGCCGCTCGCGGTGCTTTCCAGCCGCCACCAGCCGCTGTTCAATTACTTTAAGCAGCTGTTCGCGCAGGTGACGAACCCGCCGATCGACGCCATCCGTGAGAAGGTTGTGACTTCCAAGACGATGTACATCGGCGCGGAGGGAAATCTTCTGGAGGAGCACCCGGAGAACTGCCAGGTGCTGCGGATCGAGAACCCGATCCTGACGAACACCGACCTGCTGAAGATCAAGCATATGAAGGTGAAGGGCTTCAAGGTGGCGGAGATCCCGATCACCTTTTACAAGAACACGGGGCTGGAGAAAGCGATCGACCATCTGTTCCTCGAGGTGGACCGCGCGTTCCGCGACGGCGCGAATATCCTGATCCTGACCGACAGGGGGATTGACGAGTTCCGCGTGCCGATCCCGTCCCTGCTCGCGATCTCCGCGGTCAACCAGTATCTGGTCAAGACGAAGAGGCGTACGTCGCTCGCGCTTGTGCTGGAGACCGGAGAGCCGCGTGAGGTGCATCATTTCGCGACGCTTCTCGGCTATGGCGCGAGCGCGATCAACCCGTATCTGGCTCTCGACACGATTCATCAGCTGATCGATACCGGGATGCTGGAGAAGGATTATTATGCGGCGGTGGACGACTACAACCTGGCGATCATCAACGGGATTGTGAAGATCGCGTCAAAGATGGGAATCTCCACGATCCAGTCCTACCAGGGTTCGCAGATCTTCGAGGCGATCGGCATCAGCGAGGACGTGATCAACAAATACTTTACGAATACGGTCAGCCGCATCGGCGGTATCACGATAGAGGATATAGAGCGCGATGTGGACGAGCGCCATACGAGGGCATTCGATCCGCTCGGGCTTCAGGAGGATCTGACGCTCGACAGCCTGGGCTGGCACAAGTCAAGGAGCGCGGGCGAGCATCACCGCTACAATCCGCTGACGATCCATCTTCTGCAGGAGTCGACGCGGACCGGAAATTACAAGATGTTCAAGGAATTCACGGAGCTGGTGAACAGGGAAGAGTCCGGCTATATCCGCAGCACGATGGACTTCAATTACCCGGAACAGGGGGTTCCGCTCGACGAGGTCGAGAGCGTGGACGAGATCGTGAAGCGCTTCAAGACGGGCGCCATGTCCTATGGCTCTATCTCACAGGAGGCGCATGAGACGCTGGCGATCGCGATGAACATGCTGCACGGCAAATCCAACACCGGCGAGGGCGGAGAGAGCCTGGACCGTCTTGTGATCGGTCCGGACGGCAGAAACCGCTGCTCCGCGATCAAGCAGGTGGCGTCGGGACGTTTTGGCGTGACTTCGCGCTATCTGGTGAGCGCGAAGGAAATTCAGATCAAGATGGCGCAGGGCGCCAAGCCGGGCGAGGGCGGACACCTGCCGGGCAAGAAGGTCTATCCGTGGATCGCGAAGACCAGGCACTCGACGCCCGGCGTGAGCCTGATCTCCCCGCCGCCGCACCATGACATTTACTCGATCGAGGATCTGGCGCAGCTGATCTACGACCTGAAAAACGCGAACCGTCAGGCGGACATTTCCGTGAAGCTCGTCTCCGAGGCGGGCGTCGGCACGGTCGCGGCCGGCGTGGCGAAGGCCGGCGCACAGGTGATCCTGATCTCCGGCTATGACGGAGGCACCGGGGCGGCTCCGAGAAGCTCGATCCACCACGCGGGACTTCCGTGGGAGCTTGGACTGGCGGAAACGCACCAGACGCTGATCATGAACGGACTGCGCAACAAGGTCCGCATCGAGACGGACGGCAAGCTGATGAGCGGACGTGACGTGGCGATCGCGGCGCTTCTGGGCGCGGAGGAATTTGGCTTTGCTACGGGCCCGCTGGTGACGATGGGCTGTGTGATGATGCGCGTCTGCAACCTCGACACCTGCCCGGTCGGCGTGGCGACGCAGAACCCGGAGCTGCGCAGACGTTTCCGCGGCAAGCCGGAGTACGTCGTGAATTTCATGAGATTCATCGCGCAGGATCTGCGTGAATATATGGCGAAGCTCGGCTTCCGCACGCTCGACGAGATGGTCGGCAGAAGCGATCTGCTGAAGAAGAAGGAGCACTGCGAGAATCCGAAGGGCGCCCTGATCGACCTGAGCAATATCCTGAACAATCCGTATCTGGACAAGAAGGCCAAGGTGACCTTCGACAAGGCCCAGGAGTTCGATTTTGGCCTGGAGAAGACGAAGGATATGAAGGTGCTGCTCGAGAAGCTGGGGAGCGCGCTCGAGAGCGGCCAGCGCCGCAGCGTCGAGGTGGACGTCTCCAACGTGGACCGCACCTTCGGCACGATTTTCGGCTCTGAGATCACGAGAAGATACCCGGACGGGCTGGAGGAGGACACCTATACGGTGAAGTGCCACGGAGCGGGCGGACAGAGCTTTGGCGCGTTCATTCCGAGAGGGCTGACTCTGGAGCTGGTCGGCGACAGCAACGATTATTTCGGCAAGGGACTTTCGGGCGGCAAGCTGATCGTCTACCCGCCGCAGGGCGTGAAGTTCGCCCATGACGAGAACATCATCATCGGCAATGTGGCGCTGTACGGGGCGACGAGCGGCAAGGCCTTCATCAACGGCGTGGCAGGAGAGCGCTTCTGTGTGCGCAATTCCGGGGCGATCACGGTTGTCGAGGGCGTCGGCGACCACGGCTGCGAGTATATGACCGGCGGCCGCGCGGTGGTGCTCGGCAGGGTCGGCAAGAACTTTGCGGCCGGCATGAGCGGCGGGATCGCGTATGTGCTGGATGAGGACAGCGACCTCTACACCAAGGTCAACAAGAACATGGTTTCCATCGAGAAGATCACCTCAAAATACGATGTGCTTGAGCTGAAAGAGATCATCAGCGAGCACGTGAAATATACGAACTCCGAAAAGGGTAAGAAGGTGCTGGATGATTTCGGGACGTATCTGCCGAAATTCAAGAAGATCATTCCGCATGAATATGAGCAGATGCAGATGGCGATCGTCCAGATGGAAGAAAAAGGCCTGAGCAGCGAGCAGGCGCAGATCGAGGCGTTCTATGCGATCGCGGCCGGCCAGGAAGAGTAGGAGGGGCGAAACATGGGAAAACCGACAGGATTTTTAGAATATCAGCGCGAGAACAGCCAGGAGATCGCACCGCTGGAGCGCATAAAAAATTTCAATGAGTTTCATATCCCGCTCTCCCTGGAAAAGCAGCGCCTGCAGGGCGCGAGATGCATGGCGTGCGGCGTGCCGTTCTGCCAGGCGGGGATGATGATCGGCGGGATGGCCTCCGGCTGTCCGCTGAACAATCTCGTGCCGGAGAGCAACGATCTGGTGTATCTGGGCAACTGGGAGGAGGCTTACAAGCGCCTGACGAAGACGCACTGCTTCCCGGAGTTCACGTCGCGCGTCTGCCCGGCGCTGTGCGAGGCGGCCTGCACCTGCAATCTGGACAGCGAGCCGGTGGCGACAAAGGAGAATGAGCGCGCGATCATCGAGAACGCGTTTGCGACCGGCCTTGTGAAGCCGTGCCCGCCGCAGGTGCGCACCGGCAAGCGCGTGGCGGTCGTCGGGAGCGGCCCGTCCGGCCTGGCGACGGCGATGCAACTGAACAAGCGCGGCCACAAGGTGACGGTGTACGAGCGAAATGACCGCATCGGCGGGCTGCTGCGCTACGGGATCCCGAATATGAAGATCGAGAAATCCGTGATCGACCGGCGCATCGCGCTGATGGAGGCGGAGGGCGTCGAGTTTGTCACGAACGCGAACATCGGCGAGAATGTGAGCGCCGACGAGCTGATGAAGAATTATGACGCGGTCGTACTCTGCTGCGGCGCGTCGAATCCGCGCGACATCCAGGTGCCGGGACGCGATTCCAAAGGCATCTATTTCGCAGTGGATTTCCTGAAGGCGACGACGAAGAGCCTTCTGGATTCCAACTTTGAGGACAAAAAATTTATCCCGGCGAAGGGTAAGCATGTCATTATCATCGGGGGCGGCGACACCGGAAACGACTGCTGCGGCACGTCGGTCCGCCTGGGGGCCGCATCTGTGACGATGCTGGAGATGATGCCGCAGCCGCCGGCGCAGCGCGCCGCAAACAACCCGTGGCCGCAGTGGCCGCGCGTGCTGAAGACAGACTACGGCCATCAGGAGGCGATCGCCCTGTACGGTGCGGATCCGCGCATTTATACGACGACGGTCAAGGAGTTCATCGCCAACAAGAAGGGCGAGGTGACAAAGGCCGTCCTCGTGAAGCTCGAGGGCAAAAAGGATGAGAAGACGGGCCGCATGATGATGGTGCCGGTGGAGGGCAGCGAGTGGACCGTCAGGGCGGACCTGGTGCTGATCGCAGCGGGCTTCCTCGGCTCCCAGAAGTATGTGACCGACGCGTTCAAGGTGGACCTGAATCCGCGGACGAACGTGGCGACGAAGCCGGACCAGTACGCGACCAGCGTGCCGAAGGTCTTTACGGCCGGCGACATGCACCGCGGGCAGTCCCTGGTCGTCTGGGCGATCCGCGAGGGCCGCGAGGCCGCGAAGGAGGTCGACCGCTACCTGATGGGCTACACGAATCTGTGAGGCCGGAAACAATTATAAAAAAAGAGATGTCCCACAAGTGCCGGAGACCGTCGCAGCGTGACGGAGGGCTTTTGGGACATCTTTATTTTTGCGGGCCGTCCTGAAAGACGGTCTCAGCAGAAAATTGGCGCGGTCGATTTTTTGCCCGAGTATGAATTGTTTCAATGTCATCCCGACAAAAGAAGAGAATATATGTGAAAGGTATTTGGAGAAAGAGGGCTCTGTGCGGAGCAGGGATTCCGGATGCCGCAAGGGCAGGAATATCTCCGGGCAGAATGCGCGAAATGATGCGGAAATAATTGTTGACCTTCCAACCGGAAACAACTATAATAAAGTTAGACTTTAGATTAGTCGCAGAAGGGAGGAAGGAGATGGCATATATTGAAAGGGCGATTACAGCCGTTTTGAAAGACAGGGTAAGGTCAAGCAAATGTTTGCTGATAACAGGAGCCCGTCAGGTTGGCAAGTCGACGGTTATCCGACATGATTTTCCGGGGTTTGGCAGAGCCAGCTTTGACGACAGGCTGACCAGAATGCAGGCCCAGGAAGAGCCAAAGCTGTTTTTCCTGAATCATCCGCTTCCCTTATTTATTGATGAAGTCCAGAAGGAAAGTGCAATTTTGGAAGAGATTAAGCTGATTGTGGATGAATCGGACCAGAGAGGGCAGTTTATCCTGTCAGGTTCACAGAAGCTTGATCTTATGAAAGGGATGAGTGAATCTCTGGCGGGCCGGGTATCGATCCTGGAGTTGCAGGGACTTTCGCTGCGGGAAATATATGGGGTCAGATTCAACCGTCATTTTATACCGACAGATGACTATCTGCAGGAACGGGAGCGGGAGTTAAGGCCGTACAGTGATATCTGGCAGACGATTCACAAGGGTTCTTATCCGGAGTTATATGATATAGAAAGGGACTGGCAGGATTATTATTCTTCTTACGTATCTACGTATCTCGAAAGGGATGTGAATGAATTGATTTCGAGCGATGGGATCACATTTACGAAATTCCTGACGGCAGTCGCGGCAAGGAGCGGAGAGATCCTGAATTATGCCAATATAGCAGGCGAGGTCGGCGTCAGCGAACCGACGATCAAGAGCTGGATCTCCATATTGGAGCGAACCGGGATCGTTTTTCTTCTGCAGCCATACAGTCAGAACGCCTTGAACCGTGCTGTCAAGACCCCTAAAATTTATTTCAGAGACACGGGACTTGCCTGTTACCTGACCAGATGGCTGACGGCTGACGCGCTGAAATGCTCGGCGGTTGCCGGCAGTATGTTTGAAACCTTTGTGGTGTCGGAGATATTAAAGTCATACGTAAATGAAGGGAAGGACTATAAATTCAATATTTTCTATTACAGGGGCAAGGATAAGAGGCGTACATCGGAGAACGAGATTGACCTGATTATCGAAGAGAATGGTGTCGTATATCCTGTAGAGATTAAGCTGACCGGAAATCCAAGGGCCGATATGGCGTCCGCGAATACGGTGCTTGACAAGATTCCGAATAAGACAAGGGGCACGGGCGTGATCCTGTGCCGGATTGATCAGAAAACCTATCTGAGAGAGAATCTGATAGCGCTGCCGATCGAGTATATATAGCTTAAAGTGAGAGAAAGAAGGAAATGTATGAATTACTTTGAGGAGATCAATGGCGGCCTTGTGTTCCGGGAGGACGGAGAGACGGTCATGGTGTCGCCGTGGGGCGTGAACAGCCTGCGCGTGCGGTCCTGTATCCTGGGAGAGATCACGGAAGGGCAGGGAGCGCTGCTGCCGCCGGAAACGGACCCTGAGGCTGCAAAAGTGTGTATCGGGGGCAGCAGGGCTGAGATCGCGAACGGGGAGATCCGCGCAGAACTGTCTGTGCAGGAGTGGGGGAAGGCCCTGCAGATCACGTTTCGCAACAGCAGGGGCGAGATCCTCCTGCAGGAGATCCCGAACGGAGGGGCCCTGCAGAAGAAGGCGAGGCAGTTCAAGCCGCTTCCGGGCGGGGCGTTTTCCCTCAGGGCAAGCTTTGTATCGAACCCGGACGAAAAGATCTACGGGATGGGCCAGTACCAGCAGGAGCGCATGGACCTGAAGGGCTGCACGAATCTGTGAGGCCAGGGGCGGCGATCCGCGAAGGGTGCGAGGCAGGCGAAGTCAGAGACATAAGCTGAGGCAGGGAATGAAAGCAGGGCCGGTCTCAGAAACAGACCGGCTGCGCCCGTTCATCTGCTGATCGCCACGGGGAGCGAGATGTTGTTGACCCAGACGTAGGCAGTCGCCTGCGGACGGGCAAGCGTCTCAAACTGCCTGCGTCCGTTTTCAAGATTCTCCACCCTCCGCGCCTTCTTTGCGGCCCGCTTTGCGATTTTATTCATATTGATCATTACAGTTTCTCCCTTCTGTGATTTTGGAAGAGGCCATCTGTTTCTGCCCTTCCGATTCTGAGATTATGACAGAAAAGGGCAGATTAATATTGCATTTTTATTTTATTTATGGCACAATCATGCTATAGATATAAACTGTTTTTCGGGAGAGGACGGCCTGCGGGTACGTGCCGCTGCCCCTGAGACCACAGGAAGGGGAGATCGCCGGATGGCAGCAAAGACGGTGGATGAGAAAAAGCTTCGTTACATGGAATTTCTGCACCGTGAGACGGGAGACCGGCATCACACGAATCTGGAGGATATGCGCCAGTTTGAGCTTCTTCGCGCAGGCGATCCGGAGGCGCCGGAAGAGGCATCGCGGATTTTTTCCTCTGACCTTCCGGGACATGTGTCGGATGACCCGGTGCGCAACTGCAAATACCTTTTTGTCGCGGCCATCACGATGGCGTGCCGCACGGCGATGGCTGCGGGCATGGAGGCGGAGCGCGCCTACAACAGCAGCGACCTCTATATTCTGCGGATGGACCAGCTCTCTTCTGTGGAGGAAGTGCGGGCGCTTCACAGGGAGATGTTTGAGTTTTACCTGAAGGAAGTGCAGGCGCAGGCAAAAAAGCAGCCGTATCCGAGACCGGTCGTTCAGTGCATGGACTACATCTACGAGCACCTGCACGAGCGGATCACGGTCGCGGATCTGGCGGAGCATACGGGCCTGAGTGAGAGCTATCTCTCCGTCCTGTTTAAGAGAGAGACCGGCGACGCGATTTCGGAGTACATTATGGGAAAACGGATCGAGGCGGCGGAGAATATGCTGAAGTTTTCGGATTATTCCTGTGCGGACATCGGGGCGACCCTCGCATTCAGCTCGCAGAGCCATTTTATCCGCGCATTCAAGGCACACACGGGGCTCACGCCGAAGGATTACAGAAATAAATTCTTCCAGACCCATTAGGGCGGGCAGCTGTGCCGCTCTTACAGGCATACTGCAGGATTGCGACAGAAAAGCGCGGATGAAGACGGTTTCTTTTCTCTATTTTCAGGTTGATATCTGAAAGAATTACCTTCTACAGAAATGTTCAAAAGGAAGGAGTAGTTTTGTATGAAGCAGCCTGATTCGCAGGATACTGGTTCACAGCTGGACGTGGCAAAGCATCGTTTTTAAAAAAGTATAGATAAATGAAAAGAACAAATGTAACAAGCATTATGGTATCCGTCTTAAATACCTGTTTATTTCAACTTTATCGGGAGACTGCCGGAGCCGGAGGAATCCATGACGGAGGAGCAGAAGGAGAAGGAGAAGGAGAAAGAAAAGAAGGCGCTGGCGGCGCGGAACCGGTAACGTGAGTGGAACCGGCTCCGGATGCGCCGGGTGCGTGCGAAGCAGAAAGCAGAGAGAGTGCTGGAAGAACAGGAAAAGCAGGCGGCTGCGGTATGAATAAGGCTGGCTGCTAAGGAATTATCAGATAGGTCGTGGACGATAAGGTTCACGACCTGTTTTGTTGAGGATAATAAATGATAAATTTCAACGCCCGTTTATTACTCTTATTTGGCTGGCAAAGTACAGGATATCTTGGAGCTGCTCAAAGCGGAACAGACAGTATTTGATGATACGACTGCGTGTGAATCGGGATAAACGCTGTCATCAAACTGTCACTTTTATCTGCTATAATTATAAAAACGGAAATTTGTCTGCACTTATATGTTGTCCGGTAATGACAAGGAGGGGGTTAACCGTGGCGGACTTATATTATGTTGAAGATGATCAGAATATTGCGTTTGCTGTGAAAGAGTATCTGGAACGGAGGAACTTTAAGGTGACTGTTTGTCCGACGCTCTCTGCGGCAAAACAACAGTTGGAAGAGTATGTTCCAGCCTGTGTTTTGCTGGACTGGAATATGCCGGATGGTCATGGGGACAGCTTATGCCGATGGATCCACAGTAACTGGAAAGATCTGCCGATCATTTTTCTTACTGTTCGCGGGGATAATTCAGACATTGCCTCGGGCCTCAGGAGCGGTGCGGATGATTATGTAGTAAAGCCTTTTGAATTAGAAGTACTGTATTTAAGGATTCTGGCAGTGCTTCGCAGAACCGGCAATGCAGCAGAACAGTACCTTTCCTGTGATGCGATCAGGATTGACCAGAACCGTCATGCGGTATTCTGCAATTCGGAGGAAATCTCTTTAAGTGCCGCCGAGTATCAGCTGCTTTTATATTTGATGAAGAATAAAGGAAAGACGGTTACCAGGGAAAAAATTCTGGAACAGATATGGGATGCAAACGGGAGTTATGTGAATAACAATACTTTAACCGTTACCATAAAGCGGCTTCGGGATAAATTATCCCAGCCCTCCTGCCTGAAAACGGTCAGGAGTGTGGGTTACCGTATGGAGGATACGGTATGAACAGCCGCAGGAATATACTTGTCACTTCGGGGGTTGCATTCGCTGTCGGTTTGATTGCTGCCGCTATCGCTGTCTGGCTGGTTTCTTACCATTACAGCCGGCTGTCTTTTGATCTGTTAAATGCGGTCTGCGGCGAAGTGGTAGAACAGGAACCGGAAACCAGGGGTATTATTTCCGCTGCGTTAAAAGAATATACGGAAGGAAATCCTGACGGTGTGCTTCACGATAACATTTTGTCAGGACTGGGATATCATGTGTCTGATTTTGTCAGTGCTGGTTACAGACAGAATATTTTTTTCGCCGCAGTTGGACTGACGGCAGGTATTTTTCTGTTTTTGTTTACCTTTTTATATCGGAATAGAACGGAAACCCACCGCATCAGGGCGCTGGCTGATTATCTGGAGCAGGTAAACAGTGGAAAAGCGCTGATCCTTTCCACTTCAGGGGAGGATGATTTTTCTAAGCTGGAAGATGAAATTTATAAAACAGTGACATTTCTCTACCAGACAAAGGAGCAGGCGGTACAGATAAAGAATGATTTTGCGGAAAATCTGTCGAATATCGCACATCAGATTAAAACGCCGATTACGGCGATATCCCTGTCCGTACAAAGGATGAAGCCGGGTTTTGAGGGCAGGGGTCTGGAACAGATGGAGAAGCAGCTGTCAAGGCTGACTTATCTGGAGGAGGCTTTGCTGGTTTTATCACGGCTTGACGCCGGGACGTTATCTCTGCAGAAAGAGGAAACGGATGTTTTTACCCTTCTTGTCCTCGCCGCAGATAACCTGCAGGAGCTGTTTTCAAATTCCGGTACTTCCATAGATATACCGGAAGAAAAAGAGATGATGATTATTGCTGATATGGACTGGACAATGGAAGCAATCATGAATCTGATGAAAAACTGCATGGAACACAATAAAGGGGGAACTGTCCATTGTTCTTATGTCCAGAATCCATTATATACAGAAATCCTGATCTGGGATGAAGGCGCAGGTTTTGACAGGGAAGATATTCCGCACTTGTTTGAACGGTTTTATCGGGGAAAAAATGTCAGTGAAGGGGGCATTGGGATTGGACTTGCTCTGGCAAAAGAGATTATTGAACGTCAAAATGGAACGATACGGGCAAAAAACAGGCCGGAAGGCGGCGCTATTTTTGAAATTCGCTTTTATACCTTATGAATTTCGTGCGAAGCACATAAAATACGGGATGCCCTGTGGGTGCAGTCACTGAGTTATAATTTTCATTTGCTATACTGATAATTGTAAAGGCCGCAGGGATTTATTCCAGGCACAGCAGGACACAGACGCCTTTAAAAATGGGCAGGCAAAAGAAACACCACAGGGGTGTACCTTTATGCCAAAAACCGGGCAAATTGAGGAAAGGAGAAAATCAGAATGGAAATCTTAAAATGTGAAGGGGTCAGAAAAGTATATGGCTCCGGCGGTAACCAGGTAACAGCGCTTGATGGAATCGATCTGTCTGTGAACAAGGGAGAATTTGTGGCGATCCTTGGGGCTTCCGGATCGGGGAAGTCTACATTGCTGCATATTCTGGGCAGCGTTGACAAACCTACCGCCGGCAAAGTGGTCATAGATGGAACGGATCTGTCTAAACTGAACCAGACACATGCGGCAATCTTTCGGCGCAGAAAGGTCGGTCTGGTATATCAGTTTTATAATCTGATTCCAACCCTCACAGCAAGAAATAATATTCTTATGCCTTTATCTTTGGATAAGAAAGCACCGAATCAGGAGTATTTTGATAAGGTTGTGAAGTCTCTTGGAATTTCGGATAAGCTGGACGCTATGCCGAATCAGCTTTCCGGCGGACAACAGCAGCGGGTGGCGATCGCGCGTTCCCTGATCTATCGCCCGGCCCTTCTTCTTGCAGACGAGCCGACCGGCAACCTGGACCAGAAAAATTCCAAAGAAGTGATTGATATGCTGAAGCTTTCTAACCGTAATCTGGAACAGACGATCTTACTGATCACCCATGATGAGAAGGTGGCTATGGAAGCAGAACGTATCATTACAATTGAAGACGGGCGTATTATCAGTGATAAACGGCGGAGGTAATGGATATGTGGAAAGAATATTCATCAAACTACATCAAAAACAACCGATCTTCCAGTTTGACCGTTATGATTGCGGCGTTTATATCTGCCTTGCTCTTATCTCTGCTGTGCGGGCTGTTCTACAATGCGTGGAAATATGAAGTGGAGCGGATAGAATTAGAGGAAGGCGGCTGGCACAGCCGCATCATTGGCGAGCTTGATTCGGAGGCTGTTGAAACGATCAGGAATTTTGCTAATGTAGAGGATGCTGTGGTAAACGAGAAAGGACAGAAAGGAACGGAGCCGACGGCAGATATTTATTTTAGCAACAAAAAAGCAGTTTTTTCCGATACTCCCCTTATTGCGGAACAGCTTGGTATTGGGCAGGACAGGATCGTATACAACTATGAACTTCTTGCCATGTATCTGATCCGTGATTCCGGCGATACAGCTCCACGACTGTTGTTCCCGCTGTTCATTCTCATCACGCTGGCGGTCTCTTTCTCTTTGATCGTCATTATCCATAATTCTTTTGCGGTATCTATGAATCAACGGATTCATCAGTTCGGGATTTTTTCCAGCATTGGGGCTACACCAAAACAGATCCGGGCGTGTCTTTTGCAGGAAGCGGCTGCTCTCTGTGCGGGGCCGCTACTCGCCGGAACCCTGCTTGGCATTGCAGGCAGCGCGGGACTGCTGTATCTGGTAGATACCTATATTGGCAGCGATGTTTCGGGACGGCATCCATTGGTCTTTGGCTATCACCCGCTGGTGTTGGCGTTGGCATTGCTTATAGCAGTCGTAACGATATGGATTTCCGCATGGCTTCCCGCCCGGCGCTTAAGCAGGCTGACGCCTCTCGAGGCGATAAAGAATACCGGGGAATTCCAGTTGAAACGCAAAAAAAACTCCCGTCTGCTCTCGCTGTTGTTTGGAATTGAGGGAGAACTGGCCGGCAACGCGCTGAAAGCACAGAGGAAAGCGCTGCGGACAGCGTCCCTGTCGTTTATCGCTTCTTTCCTTGCATTCGCGCTTATGCAGTGTTTTTTCTCCCTTTCCCAGATCAGCACGAGGGAAACCTATTTCGAGCGTTATCAGGACGTATGGGACATCATGACTACCGTGAAAGATACCGACGTGGACAATTTTGAAGAGACAACGGCTGTTCAGGCACTTGATGGTATAAAAAGTGCCATTGTTTATCAGAAGGCTTTCGCAAAAAGAATTATCACCGAGGAAGAAATGACCGAAGATATGAAGTCCTTTGGCGGGTTTTCCGGGGCTCCTGCAGACTATGTGTCGCAGATGGATGGCGGATGGCTTGTAAATGCTCCGATTGTTATCATGGATGACCAGAGTTTTGCAGCTTATTGTGAACAGACCGGCATTATGCCGCAGCTCAACGGAGCAGTTGTCTTAAATCAGATCCGTGATGTGACAAACCCTGATTTCCGGCATCCTGTTTTTATGCCTTATATAAAAGGCGAAAATGCAGTGAGCGTTTTGAGACAGTCCGGCAACGAGGGAGTAACAACGGAGATTCCTGTCCTGTCTTATACGCAGGAGGTGCCTGTGTTGAGAGAGGAATACGCAACACTCGATTATTATGAGCTTGTGCATTTTATCCCTGTATCCTTATGGAAGGAGATCAAAGGGCAGATTGGGGGAATGGAGGAAGACAGCTACATCTGCGTCCGGGGAAAAGAAGATGCAACACTGGAGAAATTAAATACTTTACAGGATGAAATCTCACAGCTTGCAGATGGGAAATATACCATAGAACAGGAAAACCGCATCCAGGAGTATGAATTAAATAACAGACAGATACAGGGGATGATGGCTATTTACGGAGGCTTCTGTGTTCTGCTTGCGATCATTGGCATTGGTAATATGTTCTCCGGCACTTTGGGATTTGTGCGTCAAAGGAGAAGGGAATTTGCCAGATATATGTCGATAGGACTGACACCGAAGGAACTGAAAAAGATGTTCTGTACGGAAGCGTTTGTCATCGCCGGCCGTCCGGTCCTGATCGGCCTTCCGATTGTGGTCGTCGCGATCGGATTTATGCTGAAAGCAAGCTATATGGAGGCTGGAGTATTTCTGGCGGAAGCGCCGTATGTTCCGATTTTCTTATTTATGCTGGTCATTTTAGGCTCTGTGGCACTGGCGTATTATCTGGCATGGCGGGGAGTGCGAAAGATCAGTCTGGCCGAGGTACTTAGAGACGATACAATGATGTGACAATATATTTTCGATGAGGCACAGTACCAGCAAATGCGCTCCGTGCGTGACCAGATCAGGGCCGTGGAAAACCTGAAAGGACCGGGATCAAGGCCGTGGGAAACCTGAAAGGACCGGGATCAAGGCCGTGGGAAACCTGAAAGGATCGGGATTAAGGCCATGGGAAACCTGAAAAAGGCAGCCGGGCAGCCCGTCGGGGGCTAACCGGTGAAAAAGAAGGAACAGGAAATCTGAGCATAAGAAAACCGCCGTACAGGATTCCATTTCCATACGGCGGTATCTTTATCTCCCGAACAGATCACTGTGCCAAAATAGTGAATTACTTTTTGCAGCTTCCCTGTCAGGCAGAGCATTCAGGATTTTATTCACGCTGCCGCAGAAAAGAACAAATGTTCTGCAAAACATCTATACTTTTTATTTTGTTTATGTTATACTCTCTAATAACCTTTCGTGATGCCGTTTTTGCCTGAGACTCCAGAAGCTTTGATTCTGTCGCTGACTTACGAAGTTCACTCTTGCGCACACGAGTGAAACACGCTGTGCGTGTTCCACTCGTTATCGCGGGCGCGTTCGGTCAGCTCATATAAATATGGCCTCCTTCACTTTGCCTTCGCGTAAATAAGACGCTCACGGCGCAGCTGTACGGGGAGTTCAGGGAGTTCTTCCCGGAGAACGCGGTGGAGTATTTTGTGTCCTAAAGTGGGGACGCCCTTTGGGGAGTGCTATTTAGTGTTGTTTCGTGTTATCTATACCAGATTTTGTGGACTATATGGATTATATGGACTGGATAACACTGCATGGATGGATATAGTTTGTGACCTAAATTCGTGTAAACGTGGAGAACATAGTTAATTGGTATTATAATAATAAACACTCAACGAATGGAGAAACATGACAATGAGAAAAAATGAGATAGTTCTGTTTGAGGATAAAGATATAAAGCTGGAAGTGCCAATAACACCTGAACAGGAAACTGTTTGGCTGACTCAGGAACAAATGTCGGTTCTTTTTGAAACTGCGCGGTCTTCTATTGCTTACCATATTGGAAATATATTTAAGGAAGGGGAACTTGATAAAAGTACTTCTGTCGAATTTTTCGACAGAAGTGATAATAAAGCATCCAGACCGCCTATGTATTATAATCTGGATGTTATAATTTCTGTGGGTTATCGTGTGAAATCAAAGAGGGGTATCGCTTTCAGAAAATGGGCAAGCTCCGTCCTTACAAAATACATAATCGAGGGATATGCGCTGAATAATAATCGTATTAACCAACTTGGAGAGGTAATACGGATAATGAAGCGTACAGAAGAAATTTTAGATGGCAGACAGGTACTATCGGTAATTGAAAAATATAATGAGGCTTTAAATCTTCTGGATTCCTATGACCACCAGAATATGAAAAGGCCGAACGGAAATAAAGCGACGTATGTGATTACCTATGAAGAATGTATGCAAGTGATTGAAAGTGTCCGGTTTGGAAAAGAATCAGAATTATTTGGAAAAGAGAAAGATGACTCATTTAAGGGGAGTATCAGCAATATTTATCAATCTTTTGGCGGGGAGGATGTTTATCCTTCATTGGAAGAAAAGGCGGCACATTTGTTATATTTTGTTACAAAGAATCATAGAAAATGGGAATGTTAATCCTATTATTTTATGCATGTTTGTTGAAAGCGGAAAACATGAGAACGGGAAAATTCTTTCTATTATCATAGATCAGATGAAGAGGGAATCTTCTGCAAATGATTGGAGGAAGAAAATTATGTTTTCGAGATAGTGGCTTCTGTTGATAAAGGTAAGGATGTAGGATTCTCATAATTATTATAATTTTTTGAGATCGACTTCTTTTCCGAAGATTATTGCCGATCTAATAGATGATTAGTTAAAGCGAAGAGGAACAAATGTATGGAATTTAAACTACACAGCGAATACCAGCCCACCGGCGACCAGCCGCAGGCCATCGAAAAGCTGGTGAAAGGCTTCAAGGAAGGCAACCAATGCCAGACTTTGCTGGGTGTGACGGGCTCCGGCAAGACGTTCACGATGGCGAACGTGATCCAGGCGCTGAATAAGCCGACTTTGGTACTTGCGCACAATAAGACGCTCGCGGCGCAGCTGTACGGGGAGTTCAAGGAGTTCTTCCCGGA
>CANRBX010000062.1 GCA_947628955.1 uncultured Lachnospiraceae bacterium
TCCGGCAGATTCTGATTCGCCTCGATGCAGAGGCGCTCTATCACATCAGTGATCTGCGATGCGTTGATTTCCCGCATATCTGTTTTCCTCCCTGCGGCTGAATATAGCCGCCTCATCATGATTGCTTTCCATTGTATATATGAACGTACCTGCCGCGCCGAGGCCGGCACATAAAGCCTGCGGCAGTCCGGCAGCCTTTACAGGAAGATCCCGATAAACTGGCAGGCCAGCACCACCATCACGAGCGCCACCGGATAGGTCGCCGCATAGGCAGAGGCGACATCGTCCGTCTCGGTGACACGGATCAGCGTTCCGAGCGCAGGCGTGCTCGTCATGCCGCCGCAGATGGAGCCCAGCGTGTTGAACACGCTCAGCTTCAGCACCTTCGACGCGAACAGGTAGCCGATCAGCATCGGGATCAGTGTCATGAGCGCGCCATACACAAACAGAAGCACGCCGTGCTGCTTCAGGATCTCGACGAATCCGGCCCCCGCCGACGAACCTGCGCCCAGCAGGAACAGGGCAAGGCCGAACTCGCGAAGGCACTGGAGCACATGCTTCTCCACCTTCATGCTCAGCCTGCCGAAATGCCCGAAATGTCCCAGGAGCAGGCCGGCGATCAGCGGCCCGCCGGACGTGCCCAGAGAGAACACGCCTCCGCCCGGAAGCCGGATCTCAATCTTTGCCAGGATGATCCCGAGCACGATCGCCAGAGAGAACGGAAAGAAACCCATGCTGTCTGCATAGAACAGGTTCTCCTTCCCCTTTTTTCGGTATTCCTCCTCTTTGACATTCGCCGCAGCCCGGAACTGCGCGCGCTCTGCAGCCATATCCGTTTTCAGGATCTTCGGGATCAGCTGCACAAACAGCACCACGCCCACCACCCCGAACGGGTAGGCGATGCCGTACCCTACGGAGGCAGCCTCTGAGCCCGTGGACTCCAGAGCCGCCGCAAGCCCTGGCGTGCTGGTGAGCGCCCCGGCCATCATCCCCACGGTGATATCGGTCGGGATGCCGAACACCTTGATGATCGCTGTACAGACAAGCGCGCCTGAGGCGATGATGATAATGCCGAGCAGAATGTATGAGGTGGCGTTTAATTTAAAATTCCGGAAAAAGTTCGGTCCTGCGATAAATCCCACGGACGTCACAAAGCAGATCAGGCCCATATCCTGCACCAGCTTCGGGATCTCCACGCCGAAATGCCCGAACACAAGCGCCACCAGAAGGATGCCGGCCGTCCCCAGCTCGATCCCGCGGATCTGAATGCTTCCCACCAGATAACCGGTCACTGCGATCAGAAAGACCATCATCAGCGTGTTGGAAAGCAGATTCTCCTGAATCCATTGCCATACGATCATTTTTCCCTCTCCTCTGAATCATTGTCGGCGGCGGCTGCTCCGGACGCTGCCGTGCTGTCCGGACGCCGCCCTTTCAGGAACCTTCCTCACGCTGTTTCTTCTGCCGTCTTTCTCTCATGCCTTGCATAGTCCGGCAGAAGCAGCGGGGAAACACCGCCGGTGCAGATGCCCGCGGCCTCCAGCTCCTTCGCGTAATCCTCGATGTGCTGCAGGGTCATCGTCCCCAGCTGCGTTTCCTTCGCCCTGGCCGCCGCGGCCTTTCCCGCATTGCGTCCGAACACGATGATGTCCAGCAGCGAATTGCCCATCAGCCGGTTCCGTCCGTGGATGCCGCCCACAGCCTCGCCGGCCACCAGCAGGTTGTCGATCACCTTCGTGAAGCCGTCGCCGCCGATCTCCAGGCCGCCATTCTGATAGTGCAGCGTCGGGTAGACAAGGATCGGCTGTTTCCGCATGTCGATATCGTAGTTGAGATACATGCGCAGCATCGCCGGGATGCGCTTCTCGATCGTGCCCTCGCCGCCGATCAGCTCGATCATCGGCGTATCCAGCCACACACCGCTGCCGAGCGGAGTCGTGACGCCCTTGCCCCGGTCCGTACACTCACGGATGATCGAGGCCGCGGACACGTCTCTCGTCTCCAGCGGATGCATAAACGCCTCACCGTCCACGTTGACCAGCATCGCGCCGAGCGAGCGGACCTTCTCGGTCACCAGGGCGCCGAAGATCTGCGACGGGTACGCCACGCCGGTCGGATGGTACTGGATCGTATCCTGGTACAGAAGCGGCGCTCCCGCGCGGTATCCGAGGATCAGCCCGTCGGCCGTCGCCCCGTAATGGTTGGAGGTCGGGAAATTGTGGTAATGCAGACGTCCCGCGCCGCCCGTGGCGATGACGACCGTCTTCGCCCTCGCGACCAGATAATCGTCCGTCTCCATGTTCAGGAGCACGGCCCCGGCCACGCGGCCATGGTCGTCCTTGATCAGCTCCACGGCCGATGTAAACTCCACGACCGGGATGCCCCGGTTGAGAACCTCGTCGCGCAGGGTGCGCATGATCTCCGCCCCGGAGTAGTCCTTGCAGGCGTGCATCCTCTTTCTGGAGGTTCCGCCGCCGTGCGTCGTCACCATGCGTCCCGTCTCATCCTTGTCAAACATCACGCCCAGGCGGTTCAGCCACTGGATCGCATCCGGGGCCTCCATGACCAGCCTGCGCAGAAGCTCCGGCCGCGCCGCGAAATGTCCGCCCCCGAACGCGTCAAGATAGTGCTGCATCGGGGAATCGTTCTCCTTGTCCGCGGCCTGGATGCCGCCCTCGGCCATCATCGTGTTCGCGTCGCCGATGCGCAGCTTTGTCACGATCATGACCTTTGCGCCCGCCTCCTGCGCCTCGAGCGCAGCGGACGCACCGGCGCCGCCGCCGCCGATCACAAGCACATCCACATCATAGTCGATTTTGTCCAGGTCAATTTTCTCGTGCAGAAGACGGCTGTTGGAGTGCAGAAGCTGCGTCAGCTCTGTCGGCGCCTTCTGGCCCGCGTTCGGGCCGATCTTGATCTCCGCAAATCCGTCCTCGCGGTAATCCGGATGGTATTTTTTCAGAAGGGCGTCTTTTTCCTCAGCAGTCATGCGTCTCGGCTCCATGCCCATGCGCTGCGCCCTGGTCGCTTCCACCTTCCTGATCGATTCCAGCATTTCTGGTGTAAACATGACTCTCCCTCCTTATTTTTCAATCTCTCTCGTATTGTACAGCTCCTGCATCTCCTCGATCGGCTTCTGCATGACCTGCTCGATCAGCTCATCATACTGGCCCGCGTGGATCTCCTCCACGCGCCGATTCAGGTGCTCCGCCTCCGGAGCAAGATATCTGCCGGTCAGGCGCCTCGCCAGCAGGCCGACCATCGGGTGCGAGATGCCCGCCGGGCAGCGCACGGAACAGCAGCCGCAGCTCACGCAGTCGAAGGATTCTTCCGCGCACTTCTCAAACTCTCCGCGCTGCGCATAGGCGATGTACTGCATCACGTTCAGGTTCTGCGTGCAGGCCTTCGTGCAGGCATTGCAGCCGATGCAGCTGTAGATCTCCGGATAGAGCTCCATCATCACCCGCTGCTCCGGCCTCAGCTCCCGGATGTCGTAGGTCCTTTTGTCCGTCGGGAAAAACGGAATGCTCGCCACATACATCCCGTCCTCCACCTGTGTCTGGCAGGCGAGGCAGGTCTTCAGCTCATTTTTTCCCTTAATCCGGTAAATCGTCGCGCAGGCGCCGCAGAAACCGTGGCGGCAGCCGCAGCCGCGCTTCAGTGTGTAGCCGGCGTACTCCATCGCCGCCATGATCGTCAGCGAATCCGGTACGCTGTATTTCTTGCCGAAAAAATATACGTCTACCATTTTTTCCATAATCTGTTTCTGTCCTTTCGTCGTGAACTTTCTATCACTTCGCAGTGCGCCAGCCTCGATTCCGCTTCGCTTCATCTCGGTTTCCGTGCTTCGCACTATCCGTGCGGATGAGAGGCGCTTCTTCGGCATGCGAGCATGCCCGGTGCGCTTCTCATCCGCACGCGCACTGCTCAGCCAGCGCTAATACTCATCCGGAAGCTCCTCAATCTGATCGTAGCGGAATACCGGGCCATCCTTGCATACATACTTGGAACCGATGTTGCAGCGCCCGCACTTTCCGATCCCGCACTTCATGCGCAGCTCCAGCGTCGTGTAGACCTGCTCCTTCGTGTAGCCCATCTCCTGGAGCGCCGCGAGCACAAACTTGATCATGATCGGCGGCCCGCAGACCAGCGCGGTCTTGTCCGTATCGAAGCCGACCTCCTTCAGGTAGTTCGGCACGAAGCCCACATGGCCGTCCCAGCCCTCCTGCGCGCGGTCGATGGTCAGATAGACGTTCACGCCCGGCGCCTTCATCCAGACCTCCCGGATCTCCTTCAGCTGCACCAGATCATCCATGGAGCGCGAACCGTAGAGGATGTCCACCGTCCCGTAATTCTCCCGGTTGTCCAGCACATAATTGATCACGGAGCGCAGCGGCGCGAGGCCGATGCCCCCGGCGATGAACAGAAGATTCTTTCCCCTGAGCTCCGTCTCCACCGGAAAATGGTTTCCGTACGGCCCGCGGACCGTGATCTCATCCCCCGCCTCGAGGCCGTGGAGGTACTCGGTCAGGACGCCGCAGCTCTTGATGCTGAACTCCTGGTATTCCCTGTTCGTCGGCGAGGACGTGATTGAAAACATTCCCTCGCCCACGCCCGGCGCACAGATCATCGCGCACTGCCCGGGCATGTGCTCAAACAGTTTGCCTCCCTCCGGGGCGTTGACGCGGAACGTCTTCACATCCGGCGTCTCCCGGCGGACATCCGTGATCACGCCGACGCGCGGGATCAGGGCATCGGTACATTTACACATGCTCGCCACCTCCCTGTCTCTCAAAAGCCTTGATCACCTTCACAATATTGAGGGCCGACGGGCACTTCTCCACGCACCTGCCGCAGCCGACGCAGGAGAACATGCCATTGTTGTTCGCCGGATAATATACCAGCTTGTGCATGAACCTCTGGCGGAAGCGCTGCAGCTGCGTCGTGCGGTTGTTGCCCGCCGCCATGAGCGTAAAATCAGAATACATGCAGGAATCCCAGCAGCGGTAGCGCTGCACCCCGTTCGCGGTCTGATAGTCCTTAATGTCGTAGCACTGGCAGGTGGGGCACACAAAGGTGCACGTCCCGCACGCCAGACACGGCCTGTAGAGCGTCTCCCAGACGGGGGAATTAAATTTTTCCTCCGTCGCACCGCCGCCCCAGCCCTCCAGGGAGAGGTGCGTGTAGGGGAGCCTTTCCATGAGCGCGCGGATCTGCGCCTGCTCCTGCTCCACCTTCTCCGGGCCCTCCGGGGCCTCCTGCAGCAGCTGTCCGCCTGCGCTCTCCTGCGCGGCGACGTCATCTGCGCCTCCCGGGGCCTCCTGCAGCAGCTGTCCGCCTGCGCCCTCCTGCGCGGCGCCGCCATCTGCGCCTCCCGGGGCCTCCTGCAGGCGGCCGCGCACATCCGCCGTCAGCCTCTCACCCTTTTCGGTGAGCGGCTTCCAGAACAGCTCGCTGCCGATCATCCAGGCCGCCACATCCGCGGCCGGATCCGCGGCATCCACGCCAAAGACACTGCAGAAGCAGGATTCCTCCGGCTCATGGCAGGCCATCGCGACGAGGATCCCGTGCTCCCTGCGCGCCGCATAGTACGTATCCACCGGCTCGCTTAAAAATACATTGTCGAGCACCTTTACGCCCTGCACGTCGCAGGCGCGCATGCCGAAGACCACAAATTCCCTGTCCTTCAGTGCCTGCGGCTCGATGCTCAGCTTTTTTCCCTCTTTTTTGCAGGTGTACAGCGTCTCAAACTGCGGAAAAAACGCATCCTTGGGGGATTTCACGGTCTTTGGCGTCTCCAGGGATACCTCGTCCCCTTCCTCCCAGACCGCAAAATTCACCTGTCCGCCCAGCTTCACCGGCAGATACAGCTCTCTCCCGGCGGCAATGGCGCGGAATAATGCCGTCAGATCGTCCTTTGCTATCTTATACATCACATTATCCCCTTTCTGCCACAATGCCGGGCTCCGCGTCCCCGAACCGGTAGTCGGTCAGCGGACCCTTCGTCTCTGTGTCTGCTCCGGCCTGGAACTCACCGTAAAGCTCATCGATATCCTTGATAAATTTCCGGTTGAACAGGTGCAGCGGAATGCCCTGCGGACACACCCTGCTGCACTCCCCGCAATCGGTGCAGCGCCCTGCCACATGAAATGCGCGGATGATGTGGAACATTTTTTCCTCGAAGGAGTCCACGTTCGCTTTCTGCGCACTGTCAAACTTTGTGCTGTCGAACACGCACTTCCTGCAGCTGCACGCCGGGCATACATTCCGGCAGGCGTTGCAGCGGATGCATTTGCTCAGCTCCTTCTGGAAATACGCGAAGCGCTCCTCCGGCCTCATCGCCTCGATTGCGCGCACCTCGTCAAAGCGGTCGGCGTCCTTCGTCTCCCTCGACTCCCCGATCAGCTCGTCATAGATCTGGTGTTCCTTTCCCTTGCAAACGTGGCATCTGCCGAGCATCGCGGACGCGTAGCTGCAGGTCCGGTCGCCGTACAGCGTGCGGATCGTCAGTTCATCCGGACCGTCCGCCTCCGCGCCGGAGATCTCTTCGATCCCCCGGATGCCCTGCGCGCGGATCTTCTCAATATCCAGCTTGCCGCGGCAGCCGACGCCGATGATATACGCCTTATCCCGGTCCACGCGGTGCTCTTTCAGAAGCTGGTTGAAGCTGTACGTGTCGCACGGCTTCAGGCAGACAAGCGTCTTTCCCTCCAGCTTCATCGCCCCGATCATAAACTTGCTCAGATTCGCGCCGCAGAAACCGTCATATACAAAATTCTCAAGGTCCTCTTCCTTTTCAAAAAACGCCGGCTCGGGGTTGTAGGAGAAATCTCCGCGCCTCCATCCCAGGACGCGCGAGACAGTGCCGTCCGCCAGCAGCTCTTTTGCCCTCTTCACTAACTCCTGCATCTGAGATCCCCCAATCTGACGTTCTCGCCGAGAGAGCGGATCTTTGCGGCAAATTCATTCATCGTCGCGGAGAACTTTGCGCCCTCCGCCGCGGAGACCCACTCCACTCTCGTACGTCCGTTTTCAATTCCGATAAAGTCAAGCATGGAAAACAGCAGTGTCATACGCCTTCTCGTGTAGTAATTGCCGGTGCTGTAATGGCAGTCTCCCGGATGGCAGCCGCAGAGGATCACGCCGTCCGCCCCGCGCTCGAACGCGCGCAGGATGAACATCGGGTTCACGCGGCAGGAGCAAGGCACGCGGATGATCTTGACGTCCGCCGGGTATGCAAGCCTGCTGCTTCCCGCCAGGTCCGCGCCGGCATAGCTGCACCAGTTGCAGCAGAACGCCACAATCTTCGGCCGGAATTCTTTCTTCTCTTCTACCTGCATATCGCATCCACCTCCGCTATAATCTGTCTGTTGGAGAAGCCCTGCAGATCCATGGCCCCGGACGGGCAGGCGACCGTACATGCGCCGCAGCCCTGGCAGAGCGCGTTGTTCACAACCGCCACGCGGCGCACCTCGCGCACCTCCGGCCCGCGGACCTCATGATCCTCATAGGAGATCGCGCCGTACGGGCACACATTCGCACATGTGGAGCAGCCGTTGCACATCAGCTCGTCGGCCTTTGCCGTGCACGGATTCGTCAGCAGCCTGTCCTTCGCCAGCAGCCCGATCGCCTTGACCGCCGCGGCTCCCGCCTGCGACACGGTCTCCGGGATGTCCTTCGGCCCCTGGCAGACGCCGGACAGGAAAATGCCGGCCGTCGGCGACTCTACCGGGCGCAGCTTCGGGTGCGCCTCGGTCAGGAAGTTGTTGGTGTCGATGCTCGCCGTCAGCATCGTCGCGATCCTGCGCACATCCGGATCCGGCTCAATGGCCGCTGCAAGAACCACCATGTCCGCCTTCATGAGGATCTGTTTATTGTCAAGCAGGTCGACGCCCTGGACCAGAAGCGTTCCGTCCGGCTGAGGCGCAACCTTGCCGACCTGTCCCTTGATATAGTTTACATGATACTCTTCCACCGCCCTGCGGTAAAACTCGTCGAAATTCTTGCCCGGAGTGCGCACGTCGATATAGAATACCGTCACGTTCACATCCGGATATTTGTCGCGGATCAGCATCGCGTGCTTCGCCGTATACATGCAGCAGATCTTCGAGCAGTAGCTCTTTCCTCTGCCGTCGGCGCAGCGGCTGCCCACGCACTGGATAAAGACCATGTTCTTCGGCGGCCTGTGGTCGGACATGCGCTCCAGATGGCCGCCCGTCGGGCCGGCCGCATTCATGATGCGCTCCAGCTCCAGCGACGTGATCACGTCCGGGCTCTGGCTGTACGCGTATTCGTCATATTTTTCCAGGCTGATCGTGTCAAAGCCGGTCGCCACGACGATAGCCCCGTATTTCTGCGTGATGATCTCATCCTTCTGATCGTAATCGATCGCGCCGGCCTGGCAGACCTTTGAACATACGCCGCATTTTCCGGTCTTAAATTTGATGCAGTGCTCACGGTCGATCACCGGAACATTCGGGATCGCCTGGGCAAACGGCGTATAGATCGCGCTCCTGGTATTCAGGCCGCGGTTGAACTCGCTCGGCGCCTTCTTCGACGGACATTTTTCCTGGCAGACGCCGCAGCCCGTGCATTTGCTCATATCGACGCTGCGCGCTTTTTTGCGGATGTCGACCGTGAAGTCCCCGACAAAGCCGGTCACCTTCTCCACCTCGCTGTATGTATAGAGCGTGATCTTCTCATGCGCCGACGCCTCCACCATCTTCGGCGTCAGGATGCAGGCCGAGCAGTCCAGCGTCGGGAAGGTCTTGTCGAGCTGCGCCATACGGCCGCCGATGCTCGGCGTCTTCTCCACGATGTCCACCTCGTAGCCGGCGTCCGCGATATCCAGGGCCGTCTGGATGCCCGCAATGCCGCCTCCGATCACCAGCGCGCGCTTCGTCACCAGGCTCTCGCCCGCCTTCAGAGGCGTGTTCAGGTTGACCTTCGCCACAGCGGCGCGCATCAGGATCACCGCCTTCTTTGTGGCCTCTTCCATATCTTTGTGGATCCAGGAGCAGTGCTCACGGATATTCGCGATCTCCACCATGTACGGGTTAAGCCCGGCCCGCTCCGCGCATTTGCGGAACGTCGCCTCGTGCATGCGCGGGGAGCAGGAGCAGACCACGACCCCGGTCAGGTTTTTGCTGCGGACCGCCTCGGCGATCTTTGCCTGTCCGGCCTCGGAGCACATATACTGGTAGTCCTCCGCGTGTACGACGCCCGGCTCCGCAAGGGCCATTTCGACTACCTTCTTCACGTCCACCGTCGCGGCGATGTTGCTCCCGCAATGGCAGACAAATACACCTATTCTCTGCATGTATCCTACCTCCTGTATCTGCGGAACGCACTGACAAGAAGCTGCTGCGGCAGCTCCGGATCCAGAAGCTCCGGAATCTCGTCGGCCTTCAGGTAATCCAGCCCCCTCTGGCGGACCACAAGCTGCCTGGCCGCGTCGATGAGTCTGCCCGGCTTTACATCCCTCGGGCATCTCTCCACACAGGCGAAGCAGGAGAGACATTTCCAGAGAGAGCGGGAATCTGCCAGCGTCTCGATATCATCGTGCAAAACATAGGAGACAAACTGATGCGGTTTGATGTCCATCTCATTGAAGGACGGACACGATGCGGAGCATTTTCCGCATTTCATGCACTTGTACGGGTCGGTTCCGCTGATCTCGCGGATCAGCTCCGCCTGTTTTTCTGCCTTCGTCATTCTCCGGACACCTCCCCCTTCACGCCGAGCGCCTCCGCGAGCAGCTCCGTAAAATAGTATACCGGAACCTTCCCATCGGCGCTGCTCCTGTTCAGATTGTAAAGGCACAGCGGGCAGGCCGTGATCAGCAGATCCGCGCCGAAGCCGGCCGCGCTCTCCATGATCCTGCCGGACATGGACTTCGACAGTTCTTTTTCCTTCAGGGATATGTAGCCGCCGCAGCACTCATTCCGGTACGGATAGATCACCGGCTCGGCGCCAATCGCGCGGATAAAATCCTCCAGGATCTTCGGATTTTCCGGATCGTCAAACTCCATAACCCCGCTCGGGCGCAGGAGCAGGCAGCCATAGTAGGCGCCGATCCTTCTGCCGGTCAGCGGGTGCTCCACCTTCTCCCTCAGCCTGTCAAAGCCGACCTCATCGCGGAGCACCTCCAGATAATGTACGACCTTCGTCTCGCCCAGATACGGCTCGGGAAGCTGCATATAGTTGTTCGCTCTGGCGCGGATGTCCCCGTCATGCCGCATATCGTCATTTACGCGTTTGATCACATGATGGCAGGCGGAGCACAGGGTCAGCAGCTCCTGCCCCTTCTGCTTCGCCTCGTTCAGCGCGCGCACGGAGGACAGCTTCGTCGCGATCTCATCGCTTCCGAGAGGATACACGCCGCCGCAGCACTGCCACTCGGAGATCTCCTCCAGCTCGAAACCAAGCTTCCGCGCACATGCCCTGGCATAGACATCAAGGTCCTTCGCCTTGTTTTTCAGGGTACAACCCGGATAGTAACTGTATTTCATGGCTCCTCCTTATAAATCAATCTGCTTGATGACTTCCTTCAGCGTGTTCGCGCTCGCCTGGAGCTGCCCGATCTCCTTCTGGTTCAGGCGCATCGGAACCTTGCCCTGGATGCCGTGCGGGCCGACGATCGTAAGCGTGCTGATACAGACGTCGTCGATCCCGTATTCGCCGTGCATCATCGACGAGACGACCGCGATGGAATCCGAGGACGCCATCAGGATGGAACAGAGATTGCAGACTGCAGCCGAGACCGCATAGAATGTCGCGCCCTTATTCGCAATGATCCTGCCGCCGGATTTGCGCACATAGTCGAGCATCTTCTCTTTATCCACATCCTCGATCTCCCTGCCGAGCGAGCGCATCACCCGGATGTACTCCGCCATGCTGACGCCGGAGATATAGACGCTGCTCCAGGGAATAAAGGAGGTGTCGCCGTGCTCGCCGAACACGTACGCATGAATGTTCTTCTGCGCGATCTGCAGGCACTCGGACAGCCCGCAGCGCAGGCGCGCCGTGTCGAGCAGCGTGCCGGATCCGATGATCTGGTTCTCCGGCAGGCCGGAGATCCTCGTGAACACGTAGGTCATGATATCGACCGGATTGCTCACAATTATGTAAAGTGCATTCGGTGCTTCCTTAACGATCAGCGGAGTGATGGTTTTCAGAATGTTTACGTTGGTCTGGGTCAGCTCGATCCGCGTCTGGCCCGGTTTGCGGGCGATGCCCGACGTGATGATAACGATGTCTGAATCCTTCGCGTCAGCATAATCGCCTGACACGATCGAGATCGGGTCGCGGAAGCAGGTGCCCTGCTCAATGTCCATCACCTCGCCGTCCACCTTCTCCTTATTGATATCGATCAGGACAAGCTCCGACGCGAGGTCGTTCTGCGACAGAGTATAGGCGATGGTCGCCCCCACACTTCCGGCTCCAATAATCGTGATTTTAGCGCTCATTCATTTTCTCCTCTCTGTGTGTTATTTTTTTAACAAATGATGTCCAGAAAAGTACCGCATGGCTCAATCAAATGATATGGTGACAGTATACCATGTGCGCCCGCATCGCACAAGCCCCAAAATATCACATTTCTCCGGCCATTTTATGGTCATTTTACGGCGAAGTGCCACAGAAAAAAACGGCGCCTGCACAGACGCAGACGCCATATGATTTACTGCAGAAAATTTACTCGGACCACACCGGCTTGTATGCGGCATACTCCTTTTTCTTCTTATCGAGAAATTCCTTGTGCTCTGTCAGCTTCGGGATGCAGATGCGCATCATCTCGGAGATCTCGTTGTGATGCTCGAAAAGACCCGGGATCGTGTTGCGCGCGCGCTTCCTCTCTTCCTCTGTGAAGTGCACCTGCAGCTTCTCGCCGTCAAGTTCGATTGTTCCGTGAATCCCGCAGACCGGGCATGTCACCTTGTTCGTCCCGTTGACCATCAGCAGATCCAGATGGCAGACCGGACATGTGCCCTCTCTGCCGAACCATGTGGTCTCTTCGTACGGAACACCGATATTCTTCGCCAGGTTCTGGCCCATGGCGAACATGTCGTCCATCATCGGCTCGTCAAGGAAGGGGCTGGTCTTGCGGCCCTGGTCGTTCGCGTTGATCTGGCCGACCACCTTCATCGCCTGCGAGCAGCTGAACAGATGCATCATCGGCAGGCCCAGGCAGGTCCAGTCCTCCGTCCACGCGCCGCCGACCGCGACGTAGCTGCAGTAGCGGTCTTTAAAATAGCGCTCATCCAGCAGCGGACGGCCCTCTGCCCTGCGCTTCTCCTGCTCATCCAGCAGAGACGCGCGGTCATGCGCAGCGCCGAAGCGGTCCAGGAAGTTCTTGAGCTGGCCGACGATTCCCACAGAATACACCGGAGCGGCGATCACGATGCCGTCCGCATCGAGGACCATCTCCTCCAGCGTCAGATAATCGTCCTTGAGAATACATTTGATCTTTCCGTCCGGAGCCTTGGAACAGGCGCCGCAGCCGCGGCACTGCCCGATGTTCATGGTCACCGTGTTGATGAACTGAACGTCTGCGCCGGCCGCCTCCGCCCCCTTGAGCACCTGCTTGCAGTAAATATCGCTGCGCTCATTTTTGCGGCCCATCGAAATACCTAAAACTTTCATAATTCTTATCCTCCCTGTATAGTAAAAGTAAAAACTCAGATGAGAAAATTATACCTGCTGCACCGGATCATGTCAAGTTTTCGCGGCGCAGACTGCCGGGATCTGCCTGCTGCCCGTTCCTGCTCATACCCAGTGTCACGATGTCGGGTCAAATGATGCCATACGGATTGTTCTGTGCTTCGCTGTCTTCGCTCCGGTCACCGCGCGTCCTTCTTCGCAGGGCGCGCCTCTGCCTTCCGGGGCGCGGTTTCCCGCGCAATGTACGCCTCCGTCTCCGTCGGCCTGTTCTGCAGCCTCAGCGAATGCTCTGCAAGGCGCTTCACTATGTAATACAGCGTCGCGAACAGCGGCACCCCTACGATCATCCCCATAAAGCCCATCAGCTTGCTGAAAAGCAGCATCGACACCGTCACATAGAGCGCCGAGAGCCCCGTCGAATTGCCGAGGATCCGCGGCCCGATGATGTTGCCGTCCACCTGCTGCAGAAGCACGACAAAGATCAGAAAGACCACACATTTTCCCGGCGAGACCAGCAGGATCAGGAAGGCGCTCGGCACTGCCCCGATAAACGGCCCGAACATCGGGATGATGTTCGTCACGCCCACGATCACGCTGACCAGCAGCGCATAGGGCATCCGCAGAAGCGTAAGACAGACAAAGCAGATAACGCCCACGATCAGCGAGTCCACAAGCTTCCCGGAAATAAAGCCGCTGAAAATGCGGTCTGTCTGCCGCACCGCGTCCAGAACGGCGTCATTGATCCGCTCGTTCCTGCTGACGGAAAAGAACAGCTTGCGGCACTGCGCAATATAGCGCTCCCGGTCGAGCAGCAGATAAATGGACACGATGACCGCGACCACCAGGCTGATCAGCATCGAACCGATGGACATCACCTGACTGGACAGCGAGGTGACCGTGGAGAGCATGTTGGTCCTGATCCAGCCGGTCAGGAAATTCTCTGCGGATTCGACCATCTGCATTACGGCCGCGCCGGCCTTGCTGTCGGATTCCAGGTAGGCCCGCAGCCGTTCCAGATGCCCCTGCAGCTGGGCCGGCAGTCCGGCAGCCAGCTCACTGACGCTCTGCGCCAGCGACGGCACGACAAGCGAGCAGAACATCCCCAGCACTACAAATGTCAGGATCAGGGTGATCAGCACCGACACAAGCCTTGCAAATTTTCCCAGCCCTTTCAGCAGCCTCTCAAGGGCCTTCGCCACGGGGCAAAGCAGATAGGCCAGCACCATTCCGATCAGCACCGGCTTCAGCGCCGACAGCACGACGGCCAGAAAGCCGCCGATCTCCCCGAGGCGAAACAGCAGGAAGAAAAATGTGATCGAGGCCGCAAGACTGAGGAAAATCGTCAGCCCAAGCTTCATATAATCCGGTTTCTTCTGTTCCATAAAGCATCCTCCCGTTACAATATCTGACTTTCTCTCCGGGCCCTGCGCCTCTGCGGCGTCCGAAACTGCCGGCCCGGGCGGCAGTTATCCCCGGCAGCGCACCTCTCCGTCGATCACCATGTACAGCACCCGCGTGCCCGAGAACATCGGATCGCCGTCCGCAATGACGATATCTCCGTCCTTTCCGGTCTCGGGGGAACCGCATCACGAGGCTGTCTTCTCGTGCAGGCGGTACCGTCTCAGGAAAAAGGCCGGCGTGCAGCTCCAGGCGTGGCAGTAGCTGTTGATCACGCTCCCGCCGTTTCCGTAGGGCGACGCATCCGGCTGGTCCGGATTCCATGCCTCCCAGAAGGTGTCGGTTCCGGTCTTCAGCATGCTGCCCCAGTACCATCGGATAACCTCCATCGCCTTGTCAAAGAGCCCCGAGCGCAGCAGCGCCATCACATAATAGTGATACATATACGGCGTCGCCATCGGGCACCTGTCCATAAATTCCTCTGAGCGGCCCATCAGCTCCGCGGCCTCGTCCGGGCTCAGAGTATCGGACAGCACCATCCACACCTGGCTGGCGATCGAGATCTGCCCGTTGGAGACGAAGCACTGCTTCTCTTCATCCCAGAAATGCTCCCGGGCCGCCTTTTTCATCCCCTCAGACTGCTCCAGCAGCCAGGTCGCCTGCGACCAGTCGTTTTTTCTGCGCGCCAGCCTCCTGGCATAGCGCAGCGCGTAGATGATGATCGCCTGTGCGCAGGCAGTCTTGTCCAGCTCATCGCACCAGTCCACAAACAGATCCTTTACCGCATCCTCCGTCACCACGTGATCCCGGCACATGCGCAGCGCGATCTCAATCTGCTGCATCGCGATATCGTACAGGTCGTTCAGCGCTTCCTCATCCCCGGTCTCCTGCAGGTATTCCTCCAGGGCCACAGCAAAAAACAGCGCATAGTCGAGCAGGAAGGTGTCGTCGGCCTGCACCGTCGGCCTCGTGAACAGGCAGGCGCTGATCTTCCCGTCCGGGAAACGGCTCCCGGCAAACAGGTACAGGCAGCGCTTGACAAGGTTGTTGTTTTTGAAGCTCACGTAATTTGTCAGCGCCTGAAGTCTCAGATCGCCCATCCACAGCCTCTGATCCCGCTTCGGGCCGTCCTCGAACACATCCTGCATGCAGTTCGCCAGCGTGCGCAGGCTCACCTCGTCGATCCGGTCCAGCAGCGCATCGCCGGTCGGAAACGGCTCCGCGCGCCCTCTGTCCGCCGAAGTCTCCGTCATGCATTCTGCGCTGCGTATGACCAGCTTGTACTTCGGAGACGTATCCATCATCGTGATCTTCAGATAGCGGAACGCGTACCTCCGCGGCAGCGTTACGTGCGATGGGAGCACATCCACGTGCACATATTCCTCCTGGATCCAGCTTCTCGATATCCATCCGTCATAATTATCCGAGTTCTCGCTCAGCTCCTTCATGGTCTCCGCGAACTTCAGCTTCAGAAACGCCGGCGCGTCCGGATGGCTTCCGGTATACGAGAGGTCCAGCGTAATGTAGCCCACGTGGTGGCTGCCGAAATCAAGGCAGAGATTCTGCCCCCTGCCCATCGCCAGATGGTGCAGCTTGTGCAGGACGATCTCCTCCTTCTCCGGGCTGTAGCGCTCCTTCAGCTGGAAGCCGCCGACCGGCTCCACCACCTCATGGTGCAGGATCGGTTTCAGCTCCCGCGCGCGATCCAGAAGCTTCGCGTTGTTCATGGGGTGAAACCCCTCTATGATACTGATCAATGGCATAATCTGCTACCCCGCATCTTTCGTATTAGTAATAGTAGACCGGCATCTCGTCGCCGATCCCGATCACCCGGAACGTCCGGACAGCCTCCGTGTCTTCCTGCGGCGTATCTGCCGCCTTCGCCGGCACGTCCGCAGAAGCCGTCTTCTTCCCCGTGCCGGTTTTCCGCGCCGTTTTTCCCTCGGCCTTCTTCTTTGCGGCTCCCGGCTTTCTCCCGCGCTTTGCCTTCGGCTTTTCCGGGAGAAATTCATCTACTGTCTTCTCCTGCGCTGCACCATTCTCCGCCTGCACTTCTGCACTCTTCTCTGTCTTTGCCGCGGCCTGCGGTTTCACACGCTTCTTTGTTTTTGCTGCAGCCTGTGATTTTACACTTTTCTTTGTCGTATTCTGCAGCTCTTCTCTCTTCTCTGTCTCTGCTGCAGCCTGCGGTGCTACACTCTCCCCCGCTTCCACTGCGGCCTGCGGTTTCACACTCTCTTCCGCCTCCGCTGCGGCCTGCGGTTTCACACTCTCTTCTGCCTCCGCTGCGGCCTGCGGCTCTGCGCTCTCTGCCGCCTCCGCCAGTACTTTCTCGTCCGTGTCCGCTCTCCTGGCCGCCGCCTTAGACGCCCGTGCCATGCTCTTCCTGCCCACTGCCATACCTTATAACCTCCTCTGCTAACCTTTTAAATTCGAGAGCACTCCTTGTGCTCTTTTTATACACTCCAACCGGCTTCGAGGCGTCCTGGGACCACTCGACCGCGGAATCCACATGAATAAAGGTATCCATCACCCGGATGGTTTCGTATTCCCCCAGAATCTCCCTCGTCTGTCTGTAGTAATTCTTCCGCTCGTCCACCTTTGTGATCAGCACGCCCATCACCTGCGCGTCCGTCATATCCCGCAGCTCCCCGAGGAAATCAAACATATTCGCCAGGCCGAACAGCCCCCACGGAGACGCCTCGACCGGAATGATGATCCAGTCCGACGCGCACAGGACATTCACGACCCACGCCCCAAGCGTCGGCGGAGCGTCGATCAGAATGTAGTCGTACGTCCCCGACTGCCGGATATTCTTCAGGCATTTTTTCAGCACCAGCTCCCGCTGCATCATCGAAAACAGCTCGTACTCAATCTGACTCATGAGCGTGGACGACGGGATCAGGTCGAGATTCGGGTACGGGGTTGCAGCCACATAGTCCTGAAGGTCCTTTTTCCCGCGGACCGCCTCGTAAAGAGTCCGGCCGCTCTCGGCAAATTCCATCACCTGCTCTTCATCAAAAAAGGAAAGTGACAGATTCAGCTGCATATCCCCGTCCACCAGCAGGACCTTCTGTCCCGCCGCGGAGAGCTCATAGCCAAGATTCGCACAGCTCGTCGACTTCCCGCTTCCACCCTTGTTATTTGTAAAACAGATCACTTTCGTATTTTTCTTCTCCATAGTACACCTGCCGGCTTTTGACCTGCCTCCTCCTGTAAACTAACATACCATAGATTTATATTCCGGGCAACCACGAAAAAACAGACTTTTTGCAATATATCCCGTTTTTGTAAAAAAAGAAGAGCTGCAGTTAAACAGCTCCGGACATCCGTTTCGCATATTCAGAAAATCCCCAGTATCTTCTCGTTAAATGCGTTGTACATCGTGTCGTAATCCCTGTAGTCAATGTTGCTGTCCTTAAACGTGCCCCGCCACGCGTCGCGCAGCGCATCCGCGATCCGCACTGACTCCGGATGTTCCGTCAGAAGGAGGGCGGGAAACACGTAAAAGATCATGAAGAAATTCAGATCCGCCTGCATCCTGGATCTGATCTTTCCTCTCCCCTGCGCCCGGAAATATGCGTCGACCTGACCGGCAAACGCCTGCGCCGCCTCCCTCGCGGCTGCCTCCTTGTCCGGCGCCGCGTCCACATACTGTGTCATCTCGTCAAAAAAGCGGCCGTTCTTCTCGCGGAACTGTCTCATATTCGCCGCATAGGACGCCTTTTTCAGCCGCTTCATCATGTCCGGCATCCCGTCGAATATCGTCTCAATATGCTCCAGCATGATCTCCTCCTGATCCGAATTTTCTCTGCAGCCTCCCCGTCAGGGCCGCACGGGCGGCATTTTCCTGCCGCGGATCTGTGCGCAGCCCCGGACGGCCCGACAGAGATCTGTGCGCGGCACGGATGGCCTGCCGCAGATCCGTGCATAGCCCCGGATGGCCTGCCGCAGATCCGTGCATAGCCCCGGACGGCCCGGCAGAGATCTGTGCACGGCCCGGATGGCCTGCCGCAGATCCGTGCATAGCCCCGGATGGCCCGCCGCAGACGCAGAGACTGTCCGCACCGTCATAAAACGCGCTGCGATGTCTCATGCCTTCCGGCCCCGCAGGATCGCTAAGCCTCCTCCGTACGGCATCGGCGCGTTTTATGTGCAGGTGCGAATCTGTCAGTCTGTCACAACACCCTTCTGCAACATCACGTTTGCATACAGGGCGCTCTCCCCGGTGGCTATGATCGCGTATGCCTTCTTTGCCTCTTCATAAAAGGCAAAGCGCTCGATATTGCCCACGGTTCCGGCGCCTCTCTCGTCGTGCTTCGCGATGATCTCCCTGTATGTGTCCCAGATCGGCGTCTCTACATCGTCCCCCGGAACGACCTCCATCAGGTTCACCGGGTGCTCCACATACGTGTCGAGCGGGAACAGCTGCAGGATCGCGTCCAGCAGCTCCGGCACGCTGTGCCCGTCACAGCGTATCACGATCGCATCCTTTCCCATGGATTCGGCCGGGAAATTGCCGTCGCCGATCACAAGCCTGTCCCCGTGTCCCATCTCGGCAAGCACCATCAGAAGCTCCGGGGAGAGAATTTTCGGAATGCCTTTTAACATATCGGTCTGTCCTCCTGCATCGTAAAATAGCGGAGCAAAAGCGATATCGCAGGGCCCCGCCTGAAAGCTGTGCAAAGGCTGAGGACAGCCGCGGCATGTCCCGTCGAATCCGACAGACCCGCCGCAGCTGTCCCCTCCCTCATTTAATGATTCAGTTTAATCCTGTATCCTGTCTCTCTCGGATTAGTCGTACAGGTTCGGAGCGATGGACTCGTCGTCGATCGTCTCAGCATTGTACCAGTAGCCCTCGGTCGGAACATCTTCCACTTCCTCGCCGTTTGCGATCTTCGTCAGAACGTCAACGGTCGTGATGCCCATGGCCAGCGGAGACTGTGTAACAGCGCCGAACATTGTGCCGTCGGTCACAGCAGCCTTGATCGTTGCGCCTGCGTCGAAGCCTGCCGCCAGAACGGTGGTCTCCGGATCGCTGCCCAGGATGCCAAGGTTGTTGTTCGCCGTCAGGATACCCTCTGCAGCTACCTGGTTGGAGCCGAAGATACCGATCAGGTCTTCTTTGTTCATGATGTTGGAAGCCTCGGTCGCGCACAGCTCAACGGTCGTCTGTGCCGGAACCGCTACCTCGATGATGATGTCAGCGGAAGCCTCGTCGCCTGCATCCTTGCAGTTGTTTACATAGTACTCATTGCCGACAACAGCAACGGTCTTGCCGTCAGCGGTAGCCAGCTCTGTGAACTTGTCGATGAAGCCAAGGCCGCGGCCCGTGATGGACTCGGAAGTAGCCTCCTGGTTCACCTCACCGATCCTGACCGGAGCCTCTGCAGCCGCGATCTTGTCCTTCAGAGCAGCGTACAGATTCTCGGCAGCGGTAGCGCCAGCGCCGTAGTTATCGGTAGCGATCAGGGAGTAAACGGATCCCTCCGGAGCATCCGGAACACCGGAATCGAACAGAACAACCGGGATGCCTGCATCCTTTGCCGCCTGCAGGGAGTCGATGACCGCCTCCTGGTCGCAGGCCGCCAGGCCGATGCCGTCCGGCTTCTTTGCGATTGCATCATTCAGCATGTTCACCTGATCCGCGATATCAGACTCAGCATTCGGGCCGTTGGAATTTGCCGTAACGCCAAGTTTTTCCTTCTCAGAATCGATGCCCTTCACTGCTGCCTGCCAGTAGGAAGACTGATAGCTCTTCACGATGATCTCAAACGTGTAATCGCCGTTCGCCGTCACTACCTCTGCAGATGCAACTACGCCCAGTGCGGACACTGCCATAACCGCGCCCAATACTACTGCAAAAAATCTCTTCTTCATTTCTTACCCTCCTGTAAATAAATTTGTATTTATATGAAGTCTTTCGACTGCATACCTATGTTTTCCGCCCCGCAGGGCCCTTTTTTCATTCAGTGCACCTCGTGGCGCTTCTTGATCACGTCGATCAGCACCGCGCCGATCAGCACGAGGCCCGTGATGATCTGCTGCCAGTTCGCCTGCAGGCCGATGAACGGAAGTCCCGTCTTCAGAAGACAGATGACGAACACGCCGAGCAGGGAACCCGTCACGCTGCCCGCGCC
>CANRBX010000063.1 GCA_947628955.1 uncultured Lachnospiraceae bacterium
GCCATCAACTGGGATGAGACCTATGGGATGGCGGCTCAATATATGCAGCAGGTGGGCCTGACGGAGTCCCCGAGGACGCTGATCAAGGACATCGGCGTCGGCAAGCAGCAGCTGGTCGAGATCGCCAAGGCGCTGGCGAAGAACGCGAAGCTTCTGATCCTCGACGAGCCGACGTCCTCGCTGAATGAGTCGGACTCGCAGGCGCTTCTGGACCTGCTTCTGAAATTCAAGAAGGAGGGGATGACCTGCATCATCATCTCCCACAAGCTGAACGAGGTCTCCTACGTGGCGGACAAGATCACGGTCATCCGCGACGGCTCCACGATCGAGACGCTGACGAAGGGTGTGGACGACTTTTCCGAGGACCGCATCATCCGCGGCATGGTCGGCCGTGAGATCGCGGACCGTTTCCCGAAGCGGCCGGGCGTGAAGATCGGCGAGGTCAACATGGAGGTCGAGAACTGGACCGTGCATCATCCGCTGTACAGTGAGCGGAAGGTTGTGGACGATGTATCGATCAAAGTACATAAGGGCGAGGTGGTCGGCATCTCCGGCCTGATGGGCGCGGGCCGCACCGAGCTGGCGAAGAGCATCTTCGGCAGGAGCTACGGGACGAACATCAGCGGGAAACTGAAGCTGAACGGTCAGGAAGTCAATCTGAAGAACGCGCGCGACGCGATCCGCCACAAGCTCGCGTACGTGACCGAGGACCGCAAGGGCGACGGCCTGATCCTGGGCAACCCGATCAAGATCAACACGACGCTCGCGAACCTCGAGGCGGTCAGTGACCGCATGATCATCGACAGGGATAAGGAGTACGCGGTCGCGGTCGAATACAAGGAGAAGCTCAAGACGAAGTGCCCGACCGTCGAGCAGAACGTCGGCAACTTAAGCGGCGGAAACCAGCAGAAGGTGCTGCTGGCGAAGTGGATGTTCGCGGATCCTGACATTCTGATCCTCGACGAGCCCACCCGAGGCATCGACGTCGGCGCGAAGTACGAGATCTACTGCATCATCAACGACCTGGTGGCGGCCGGGAAATCTGTGATCATGATCTCATCGGAGCTGCCGGAGGTGCTGGGCATGTCCGACCGGATCTATGTCATGAACGAGGGAAAGATCGTCGGCGAGCTGACGCAGACGGAGGCCACGCAGGAGAAGATCATGGCGTGCATTCTGAAATCAAGCAAAGGAGAGTAAGCGATGGATAGCGTAAAAGTAAAAGCATTTATACAAAAATATACGATGGTGCTCGTTCTGGTGCTCGTCATGCTGTTCTTCACATGGGGCACGCAGGGAAAGATCCTTTTCCCGCAGAATATCACGAACCTGATCTCACAGAACGCGTACGTGTTCGTCCTGGCAACCGGTATGCTGCTGTGCATCCTGACCGGCGGCAACATCGACCTTTCGGTCGGTTCGGTCGTCTGTTTCGTCGGTGCGGTCGGCGGCGTACTGATGGAGAATATGGGGATTCCGGTTGCGGCGGCGGTGATCCTGATGCTGCTGCTCGGTGCGGTGATCGGCGCGTGGCAGGCGTTCTGGATCGCGTTCTTCCGGATCCCGCCGTTCATCACGACGCTGTCCGGCATGCTGATGTTCCGCGGACTTTCCAATATCGTTCTGGGCGGCAAGACGCTCCCGATCAAATCTGCGACCTTCACGGTGCTCTTCGGCGGCGGTGCGAACTGCTACGTCCCGGATTTCCTGGGCGGCGGCGAGGGTATGAACCGCGTGGCGGTGGCGGTCGGCGCGATCGCCTGCATCGTCTATATCCTGATCACGGTCCGCGGTCATCTGAACCGCAGGAAGAAGGGCTACGAGGTCGGCAATGTCGTCGCGATGTACCTGAAGATGCTCGTCATCTGTGCGGCGATCATGTTCGTCTCCGTGAAGCTGGCGCAGTATAAGGGCATCCCGACCTCTCTGGTGTGGGTGATGATCGTCGTACTGATCTACGGCTACATCACGAGCAAGACGACCGTAGGCCGCTACTTCTACGCGGTGGGCGGCAATGAGAAGGCGACGAAGCTCTCCGGCATCAACACGGACATGGTATACTTTATCGCTTACACGAACATGGGCTTCCTGGCGGCTCTGGCCGGCATGCTGACGATCGCCCGCATGACGAGCGCGCAGCCGACCTACGGCCAGAACTATGAGATGGATGCGATCGGTTCCTGCTTCATCGGCGGCGCTTCCGCGTACGGCGGCATCGGTACGGTTCCGGGCGTCATCATCGGCGCTCTGCTGATGGGTATCATCAACCAGGGCATGTCCATCATGGGCACGGACCAGAACATGCAGAAAGTCGTCAAGGGCCTCGTGCTTCTGGCAGCCGTCATCTTCGATGTGGTCAGCAAGAAAAAATCGAACTGAATCTCTCTGAAAAAGAGCCGCCGCGGAGCATTATTTGGTCTCAGCATTATAAGCAGGAGGAATGAAGAATGGAGTTTTCAGATGTGGTCAAAAACAGATATTCCTGTAAGAAATTCGGGGAGCAGCAGATCGGCAGGGAGCAGCTTGAAGCCATCCTGGAGGCAGGGCGGCTGGCTCCTACGGCGAAGAACCTGCAGGAGCAGCATATCTATGTGGTTCAGTCGGCGGAAGGACTTGCGAAGATCGACGGTGCCACGCCCTGCCGGTACGGAGCGCCGACGGTGCTCGTGGTCGCCTTTGACAGGAACAGCGTGTTTACGTACCCCGGCGGAAAACATAATTCCGGCGTGGAGGATGCTGCGATCGTGGCGACGCACATGGTGCTTGCGGCACAGAATGCGGGTGTGGACAGCTGCTGGCTGAATTTCTTCGATCCGGATCAGCTCGCGAAGGAGCTGGGACTGCCGGAGAATGAAGAGATCCTGATGCTTCTGGATCTGGGCCATGCGGCGGAGGGGGCAGGTCCGCTGGCCGGCCACAGCAGCCGGAAACCGCTTTCTGAGACGGTCAGTTATCTGTGACCTATAATACTTTCTAAGCATGGAAAAGTCATAAGAATAAAGTATTTGATGTGAGAGGAACGTTTTAATATAATGTAAGTGCAGAAACACAGCGCAGGGTGTGGGATCTGCACTTACATTTTTCTTTTGGGAGGTCGGCATATGTATCCGGAACCATATTCACTGGCAAAGGCTGGCTTAAACGATGCGGAGACGAAAGCGGTCATGGACTGTGATACGCAGGACCAGAAGTACCGCCTTCTGCGGCGGTACCGCTGCGCGCAGCTTGAAGAGCTGCATGCAAGGCAGCAGGCGCTGGATACGCTTGATTATATTATCCGCAATGTGAAGGATCATCAGTAAGCGAACCGAACAGGAAAGAATATATGACGAGGAGGAAAACAAAATGGAAAGGATCACTCAGACTGCAGGCAGAGATCAGCTCGGCAATTTTGCGCCGGATTTCGCCCATTTCAACGACGACATTCTCTTTGGGGAGAACTGGAACAATCAGGACATCGACTTAAAGACACGGTGCATCCTCACCGTGGTGGCGCTGATGTCTTCCGGGATCACGGATTCTTCGCTGGTGTACCATCTGGAAAACGCGAAGGCCCACGGTGTGACCCGTGCGGAGATCGCCGCCATCGTGACTCACGTCGGCTTTTATGTGGGCTGGCCGAAGGCATGGGCAGTGTTCCGTCTGGCAAAGGATGTGTGGAATGAGGCGGAGCCGGAGCTGACGGAGAAGGACAGATATCAGAACACGATTCTTTTCCCCATCGGCGCACCCAATGACGGCTTTGCGCAGTATTTCAGCGGGCAGAGCTATCTCGCCCCGATATCGAAGGAGCAGGTGGGCATCTTCAATGTGACCTTTGAGCCGGGCTGCCGGAACAACTGGCATATCCATCACGCGGATAAGGGCGGCGGCCAGATCCTGATCTGTGTCGGCGGACGCGGATATTACCAGGAGTGGGGCAAGGAAGCCGTGGAGATGAAACCGGGCGACTGCATCAACATCCCTGTGGGCGTGAAGCACTGGCACGGGGCCGCGCCGGACAGCTGGTTTTCTCATCTGGCCATTGAGGTGCCGGGAGAAAACAGTTCCAATGAGTGGCTGGAGAAAGTTGTCGGGTAAAAAACATCATTTAGATGCTGTGAGGTAAATGTTCATGAAAAAAATGATCCCCGGGGCAGGAATTCTGGCGCTCTTTGAAATCGTGGCTGTCACTCTCTGGCTGACGAAAGATAATCTGTTTTATCTGCTGAATTTCAGCTACATCGGAATCTCTGTCGCCCTGGGGATTTCTCTGTACATATGGGAATATAAATACGCCCGCCGGGTGACGCAGCTGCTGGTTGGATGCTACATGCTGGTTTACCTCGGCCTGGTACGCGGTGAGAATATGCAGATAGAGGGCTTCTGGTACTGCCTTTTCACGGGAGTTTTCGAGGCGGCGGCCATACATTACGCGGTGGCGAAAATATTCGGGCCCCTGCTTTTCGGCAGGGGCTGGTGTGGTTATGCCTGCTGGACTGCCATGGTTCTGGATTTTCTTCCCTATAAGCAGCCGGAACAGCCCCGGAAAAAGCTGGGCTGGATACGCTATATCACGTTCGTGCTGTCGCTGGTTTTTGTCGCCGCTCTGTTTCTGACGCATGCGGGCAATATGGAAAGGATCATGTTCCGGTCGTTTCTTTTCGGAAATCTGCTTTACTATGCCGTTGGCATAGTACTCGCATTTCATTTCAGAGATAACCGTGCTTTCTGCAAATACATCTGCCCGGCCACAGTGTTCCTGAAGCCTGCGAGTTATTTTTCCCTGCTGCGGATAAAGTGTGACAAGAGCAGGTGTATTTCCTGCGGGAGATGCAGGCGGGCATGCCCCATGGACGTGGACATGACGGACAATTCCAGAAAACGGGCCAATGGGACGGAGTGCATCCTCTGCCTGGAATGTGTGAAAACCTGCCCCAGGAATGCGCTGTGAAAATCCGGAGGAAGACGCATGGGGCATGATATTGGATAATGTGCAGATAAATAATTAGAGTAAAGTAAAGAAAAGTAAAAAAATATAAAAAACAATAAACATCAAAGGCGGGCGAATCTGTCAATGGTGGTGCGAATGCACCGTTCATTTTAACCGTTGACAGGTTCGCCTGTTTTTGATATTTTCCGCCGCGGGAGGCCCTGCCTCTGGTGATCGTTACGAACTCCATTGTAGAAAACATAGAAAACCTATGGTATAATCTCGCCAGAGATTATACCTGCGCCGGTTCGGTGTCGAGCATAGCGAGACAGAATACAAAACCGAACCGTGCGCATCCCCCGGAGGGTATCATGTCCGGAGGACATGGCATACTAAACGCATATAAGTGTTAGAGCGGCCAATCGGGATTGGGAGGAATAGTTATATGAGACTGAGACCTTACATACCAGGCAGGGATTTTAAATATATAGCAGGATGGATTGATAACGAGAGAAGTCATGCATTGTGGTGTGCAGATAATTTCCCATATCCAGTTACAATGGAGATATTTCATAGTTTTCTGGAAAAACTATGAAGGAGTGGACAGTCAGCCCTTTTGTGGCAACAGACGATGACGGAAATACTATAGGCTTTTTCCGTTATTCGGTTAATACTAAAAGCAGCGAGGGCTTTCTGGCATCTGTGATCGTTGATAATAAACTGCGCGGAAAAGGTTATGGCAGGGAAATGATACAGCTTGCTTTACGGTATGCGTTTGAGATAACAGGTGCCGAATTGGTGCAGCTGAATGTTTTCAATGAAAATACGCAGGCAAAACACCCTGCCCCGCAGGGGTCTGTATTACGGTGTGCCCTGTGGGTATAGCTTCTGAACTCAATATGCCAAATCATTACAAATGTATTGACTTGGCATTATTTTTTTGCTATCCTGATAGCATAAATGAAAATGAACAGATACAGGAGGAGATTGCGTAAATGGCAAGCACGATTCAGGTAAGAGTAGACGATGATTTAAAAAGGAAATCAGATGCTCTGTTTAAAGATTTGGGGACAGACACCACAACTGCAATTCGCATGTTTCTGACCCGTGCGCTGGCGGTAAATGGGTTTCCGTTCGAAATAAAGAAAACAAATCCATATGAAGCATTAACGGAACAGGAAATATTAGGCAGGTTAAAAAAATCCCGCGAGCATGCAGCACAGGGCATGTATAAAGAAGCAGAGGAAGTTTCACGCGATCTGAGGCAAAAATATGACTTATAAAGTGGTAGTTACAAGTGATGCAGAAGAAGACCTGGATAACTTTATTAAGTACCTGATTATTGAGAAAAAGAATATACAGGCAGCAGAAAATGTATTAAATGATTATGATGCAACGATCGAAAGCCTGAAGTATGTGGCGGGAAGTTTGAAACTGTGTGATAATCCCAGGCTGCGCCAGATGGAATATCGCCGTATTAACTTCTTAAATCACAGATATTTTATGCTGTATCGTATCGTGGATCAAATTGTATTTGTAGACAATATTTTTCATGAGCTGCAAGATTATGAAAATAAGATTTATTAGTTGAATAGACGAATCCCAACTTTGAGGAAGAATATATCATGCTTTGTCGTTTGTGATGCTATAACTTTTCATTGATCGGAAATCGGAACAGGGTGACAATCGGCAGTTGTAGAGGTGTGACTATGGATTATATATGGATTATTCTTCTAATTCTGCTTGGATTAGTTATGTTATTGAAACCCGACATCCTCTGGAAAATTGAAAACATTTTTACTGTTAAAAATGGAGAGCCAGCGGATTTATATTTAGCTTTAACGAGATTCGGGGGAATTTTTGGGGAACAATGCGGGGGAGTTTTGCCAGCATTGCGGAAAACGTATTGACGATTGACAGATCCCAGTTTTGGAACAACGCCGACACCGGCATGTCCTGCATGTCCACCGGCAAAAAAGGCAAATGGAAGCTCTAAATAAGCGATGTTTTAGTGCCAACGGTCTTCTCACTTCAGCCGTTGGCACTACGACCTCGCTTATTTTGTTTGCATAAATTTCCTGTTGCAAATCGAACTGATGTTCGGTATAATACAACCAGAAGAGGGGGAACGCAGGTTTGAACAAAGTTATCTATCATATCGACGTTAATTCCGCCTTTCTTTCATGGGAGGCGGTTTATCGCCTCTACCATTTAGGGGGACAAGCAGATTTGCGGGAGGAAGTCGCGGCAGTTGGCGGAGACATGGCAATGCGGCATGGAATCATTCTCGCAAAGTCTATTCCGGCCAGGAAATATCACATACAGACCGGAGAAAGTATCGTAGAGGCGAGACAGAAGTGCCCGCATTTAAAGATCGTACCGCCTAATTATGGACTGTACGAAAAGTGCTCACGGGCCTTTATGGAAATACTCAGATCGTATTCGCCGGAAGTGGAGCAGTATTCCATAGATGAGGCCTTTGCAGACATGACCGGAACGCAGTGCCTGTGGGGAGAGCCGCTCGTGGCTGCAGACCGTATCCGTAACCAGATCAAAAATGAATTGGGGTTTACCGTGAACATTGGGATATCGGAGAACAAATTGCTGGCAAAGATGGCAAGTGATTTTAAAAAGCCGGACCGGGTACATACACTCTGGAAGCAGGAGATCAGGGAAAAAATGTGGCCGCTGCCTGTCGAGAATCTTTTCTTTGTCGGGAGAGCGACCGCGAAGAAGCTGTATACACTGGGCATCCGGACGATTGGGGAACTGGCCCAAACAGATCCCCATATTTTGAGAAGCCATTTGAAAAAGCATGGCGAGGTGATCTGGAATTTTGCCAACGGGTACGACGTGTCAATCGTGCAGTCTGTCCCCCAGGCCAATAAAGGGTATGGGAACAGCACGACCATCGCTTTCGACGTCACCGATCCCTCTACGGCAAAATTGGTGCTGCTGGCCTTGGCTGAAACTGTGGGAACGAGACTGCGGGCAGCAGGAGTAAGGGCAGAAGTGATCGCGATCGGGATCAAGTCGCATGATCTGCAGTATGCCAGCCGCCAGATGACGCTCCATAACGCGACGAACATCACCATCGAGATCCACAGGTGTGCCTGCCAGCTCTTCGATTCACTCTGGGACGGTTCCCCGATCAGACATCTTGGCATCCATACCAGCCGGCTCAAAGACGGAATGGATATGCGTCAGATCGATATGTTCGATACAACAGATTACGAAAAGCTGGAAAAAATGGATGCAGCAATAGACCGCATCCGCAAAAGGTACGGGAATGACTCTGTAAAAAGGGCAGTCTTCATAGGAAGCCGGATCGATCACATGAGCGGCGGTATATCCAGAGAAAAGCGAACAGTAGATTATAAAAAAGTAAAAGTGGAATAGGAGGGGTATCATGGGATTTGCAATCGGGACACAGAAAGAAAAAATGCAGGAGCATACAATACGGGGACATTATCAGAAAGTGGCAGTCGGCTGCTGGTTTACTGCCACAGGCCGCTCCATTCCACAAAAACTCAAGTACGAAGACGAAGATGGAGTCCGCCATGTGGTGGATAACATTCAGGTAATAAAATCAGATCAGAAGCACTATGCCGGTATCCTGGCACAGAGATATGACTGCAGTGCCATCATCCATGGCATTAACCGGGAGTTCACTTTGCTATATCATCCGGGAGAAAACACATGGGACATGATACTGGATAATGTGTAGATAAAAAATTAGAAGAGTAAAGCAAAGAAAAGTAAAAAACATAAAAAGCAATAAACATCAAAGATGGGTGAATCTGTCAACGGCGGCGCGAGTGCGCCGTTCATCCTGATCGCTGACATATTCGCCTGCCTTTGATATTTTCCGCCACGGGAGCCCATACTTCTGGACGGACAGAAGCGTCACATCACCAATCATTGACGTACTTTTGCTGATAAGCTATAATTAAGGAAACAATCGGAGTTTGAAGAAGGACTAAGAGTTTTTAACTGAAGGAGTAATTTCATGAAGTTTGCCATATCATACAGTTGTGGAAAAGACAGCACTTTGGCTCTCCACAAGATGTTGGAGCAAGGACATAAACCCGTGTGTTTGGTCGTTATGGTAAATAAGGAGGCTGGCCGCTCTTATTTTCACGGTGCGGACAGTACAATGCTGGAACGTTATGCAAAAGCTCTGGCACTTCCCATGATAACTTGCCCCGCAGAGGGGGAAACCTATCAGACAGCATTTGAAACAGGTCTGTCGAAGTCAAAAGAAATGGGCGCTGAAGCAGTCTGCTTTGGCGATATTGATATTGAGCAAAACCGCCAATGGGAGGAAGAACGCTGTAAAGCTGTCGGGTTGTTTCCATGTTTTCCATTGTGGCAGCAGAAGCGGGAGGAGATAGTTTATGAATTAATCCGGCTTGGCTATAAATGCCTGATTAAAAGCATTAACCGGAGGGTTTTGCCTATGGAGCTCCTGGGAACATTTATTGATGAAGCATCCATTTCAGTTATGAAGTCGGCGGGTATTGATATTTGCGGGGAGAATGGAGAATATCACACTCTTGCCGTGGATGGGCCGGTTTTTCGGAAACCGTTAGTATTCCAAATTGGCGATAACATTGAAACGGGCGATTATGCGGTAGCAGATATTAGATAATAGAAAGAATATAAAAACATTTTCAGAGGGATGAGAATATGTCACAGACCATGCAAAATATATTACAGCAATACGTAAGAGAAGTTGCGAAACTATACGGCTCACACCTGAAACGGGTAATCTTGTATGGATCTTATGCCAGAGGAGATTTCAGAGCAGATTCAGATGTGGACATTATGATTCTGCTGGATATTACAGATATTGAGGCGAAAGCTTTTTTTGATCGGTTGATCGATATTACTTTCGATTATAATATGGAATATGACCTGGATATAAAGCCGGCTGTAAAAAATGAGCAGCATTTTCAAAAATGGGTGTCAAATTATCCCTTCTATGCTAATGTTAATAAGGAAGGAGTTAATTTATATGACGCAGCATGAGTATGATGGCACCCGTAGGGATTTAGTTTTATATAGAATTGAAACAGCGAAAGAAGATCTTGATGCCGCAAAGATTCTGCTTGCCGCAAATGCCTATAAGTCGGCTAATAACAGGGCATATTATGCGATTTTTCATTCTGTGAGTGCCGTTCATGCACTGGATGGCAGAGCTTACAAAAGGCACAAGGATGCGATTGCAAATTTTAATAAGGATTATGTGAGGACAGAAATTTTTCCGAAAGAAATGGGACGTCGAATCACAGGGGCAGAGGCAATTCGGCATGCCAGTGATTACGATGATTTCTATATTACTAGCAAAGAGGAGACGGAAAAGCAGATTGCCGTGGCAGAAGAGTTTATAAAGCTTGTGGAAGAATATTGCTTCCGGCGCTTTGGCAATGCTGAAACGGCTGGAACGGAAACTTAGCATTATAAATATGCTTAAAAGAAAATCCAAACGAAGAAATGCTGCAAATCTAATGGACGATTATAATGGTGCGCTTATATTGAACAGGCACTTTTCGCGCCGCCCAGAAACGTCAGATGGGAGGATGGTGAATTCTTAAGTGCATTATTGAGGAGGATTGGGTTATATGAAACGAGCAATCATTGGTGGTTTTGGGAATTATAGTGATGGCTGTTGAGTTTTTTAGGAAGCGTCTCACACGAGACGTCGACATCTGGTTTACACGGGAGGAAAACTGTGCTACAATCATCCGCGTAAGTAGGATAGATGGCCGTTCACGACATAACCCGGCTTACCGTCCTGCCTACATTTGCAAAGATCGAGGGTGACCGAAACGGCACTCTCTTTCGGTGGAAAAGCGGTCGAAAGTAAAATATTACAATACAGAGATCCGCACGGGAACGCGATATTGTTTCGTTTATGCGAAGACAGCAATTTTCCAGAAATATCCGGGAAAGGAGAACATGATATGAGGAGAAGAAGTTTATTTTTACTGGCGGCGGGAAGCCTCTGCGCGATGGCGTTGTGCGTGTGCGGGGGTTCGGCGGCCGGGATCAGTCTGACGGCTGCCGCGGCTGAGGCGGAAACAGAGGCAGAGACAGAGCAGGAGACGGAGGCAAAACTGACTGCCGCGGAACTCGCTGAGCTGGGCCTGGAGGAGTTTGTGATCGAGAACCTCGGGACAATCTATCTTCCGGAGGACTTTGAGGTGGAATCCGGCTTTGACGATTCCAACCTGCCGGTGTACTACGCTAATTTTACCAGGGGTGACGTCATGATCTACGTTACGCGCTTTGGCCCGGAGGCCTATGAAAAGGCCGGTGTGCCGCTGCCTGCAGATCTGGAAGAGTATTCCCAGAGGGCCGGCGTGCGCCAGGGACTTCCGGAGGACGCGGAATTCGATACGGATGAATACGGGAACATGTACGTACAGTTTGTCGATGACGAGGGCACTGTGAACTACAATGTGCTGAAAGCCGGGACGGATGCCTACGGAGCTGCGACAGCTTATTATCCGGAGGACACGGAAGAAGAGGTCGGGGATATCCCGTTCTGGCTCAGCCTGGTTGAGCTGGAGTAAAAAGGAGCGATTGCTTTATTCTTTTAGCAGTTCTGAAGTCAGGCTTACGTCATCTGTCGGGACAGCATTGTATCCCCTGACAGCAAACAGATTTTCATTCGGAAGCAGCTGAGACAGTTCGGATGGGCCATGTCCATTCAGGCTGTCTCTTTTTGCACTGCTGATATAGTTTGCAAAAGCGTATCTGAGCGAAATTTCTGGTCGAATAATGTGTCGGGTCGGAAAAAACGGACAATGTCCGGATGATAATTGAAGAAAAAACGGACAAAACATGTGCAATCAACAAGGAAAAAACGGACAAAACGTGTGTAATTGACAAGGAAAAAACGGACAAGAACACTGATATACTTGTTGTAAAAACGGCACAAATGCGGTATACTACACTTAACAGTTTGTTGGGAGGTTTCGTATGATCCAGCGAAAAATGAAAGACCGGATCTGTCAGTTTTATCGGGAGGACAAAAAAGCGCTGCTGATTACCGGAGCGCGGCAGGTTGGGAAGACCTATATCATCCGGGAGTTTGGAAGGATGGCGTTTGAGTCTTTCATTGAGATCAATTTTCTGGAAAACCGCACGGCACAGTCGCTTTTTGAAAATGCAGCGAGCAGCGAGGACATTCTGCTGCGCATTTCCGCGATTGCGGAGCAGCCGCTTATCCCCGGCAAAACGCTGATCTTTTTTGATGAGGTTCAGGAGTGCAGGGAGCTGGTCACGGCCATCAAATTCCTTGTGGACGAGGGAAGCTATCGTTATATCCTAAGCGGCTCGCTTCTCGGCGTGGATTTGAAGGATATCCGTTCCGCACCGGTGGGATATATGGACGTATTCGAGATGTATCCGCTGGATTTCGAGGAATTTGCGTTGGCCAACGGCGTTTCCGGGAGAGTGATCGACAGTCTGCGCAGTGCTTATCAGGATCGCGTTCCGGTAGACGCTGTGGTGCATGAGCGCATGATGGATTTATTCCGCCTGTATCTGATCGTCGGCGGGATGCCGTCCGTTGTGACCCGATACCTCAGGACAAACAATCTGCAGGAGGTCCTTCGGGAGCAGCAGGCGATCCTGAGACTGTATCGGCAGGACATTGCCAAATATGATCCGGAAAACAAGCTTTATATCGAGGATATCTTTGATCTGATTCCCAGTGAGCTGAACGCAAAAAACAAGCGCTTTATTTTGAAAAACCTGAATGAGAATTTCAAGTTTTCACGCTACCGGAACAGCTTTCTCTGGCTCAAAAATGCCGGCGTTGCGCTTCCGGCCTTTTGTGTGGCAGAGCCTGCCGTGCCGTTGATGCTCAACAGGAGCACCAATCTTTTTAAATTGTTTTTCGCCGATGTGGGACTATTGGCTGCCATGTATATGGATGGTATCCAGCTTAAGCTGTTGAACCGGGAGAAGGACATCAACTTCGGTTCCGTCTATGAAAACGTGGCGGCGCAGGAGCTGAAGGCCCACGGATATTCCCTCTATTATTTCAACAGCAAGAAGCAGGGTGAGCTGGATTTCATCGTGGAAAAGGACGGCGATGCGCTGCCTATCGAGATCAAATCCGGAAAGGACTACGCCCGCCACGCTGCGTTGGACAATGTACTGAACAACCCGGATTATGCGATCCGGACAGCGTATATATTCCAAAACGACAATGTGAAGACAGACGGAAAGATCGTATATCTGCCGGTGTATATGCTCATGTTTCTGCAGAAAGAGCCGGACAGCGTGCCGCAGATTTACAAGGTGAATCTGGACGGGCTGAAATGACAGCAGCCCGGTCTGTTCAAAAAATGACTGCATATATAGACTGATACAACGGCTGCCGGCGTGGAGGCTGCCAAAGTTGACAAGCAGTATATTGCTTTGTAGAATGGATAAAATTATTGACGGAACAGGGAAATCTGCGCGGCCACAGAGAACTGTGTCTGAGAGAGCAGAGCTGAATGCAAAGGAGATTGTGAGGATGAGATCCACCAGTATGCCGTTCTGGTATGAACTGATGAACCAATCGAGACTTCTCAGGAGGCCTCGATTTTATTATGCTGTAAAAAGCAATACATTGAAAAGAAAGAATGGGGATCAGAATCAGACAGGGAATGGTAATAATTCTTGCAGCTGTTTTGTTTCTCCGAAAATCCGGGAAAGGAAAAGTGTAACAAGCTGCAAAAATCTTTTCTAAAAGGAGGCAGCATATACTGCAAGGCGGCCTGAGAGCTGATTATACGGCACAAACAGTTAAAACTGGTGCCAAAGCGAAAAACCTCTGTTAGAATATTCGCAGAATGTTTTCAGATTTAATTAGTTAGGCACCTTGACAAAATTCAGATGGAGTGTTAATATAATATCAAGGTACCTAATTAATGAGGGGAGGGATTTCTATATACCGGAGTAATCACAGAACAGACCGCGGAGGACAGTGGTTCCACGGTCACGGGCGCAGAGATATTGACCTGGATAAAGCTTCTCTGGAGGAGCTGCTCATCCGGTCCGGTTATCTGGCGGAGAGAAAGAGCGGGAAATACCGCGGTCAGCAGCAGATTCTGAATATCCTTTCCGGGCAGCCCGAGATCAGCCAGAAAGTGCTTCAGGAGCGGCTTGAGATTGAGGCGGGCTCCCTGAGTGAGCTGCTGGCGAAGCTGGAGGAAAAGGGATTTCTGAGCAGAAAACGGGATGAAGAGGACCACCGCAGAATGGTCGTCTGCCTGACTGAAAAAGGAGAGGAAGCAGTATCCCGGAATGCGGAGGATGAATCCGGTACGGATCTGTTTGCAGCACTGGATGAGACGGAAAGACATCAGCTGAAGGAAATTCTGGAGAAGCTGCTCAGACAGTGGAAGGCAGAGCGGGAAGCGCCGAGAGGAAATCGGGCGGGCGGAACGGGAAATACCGGGAAGCTCCGGACGGGTAAAATGAGAAATGCCGGGGAAGACAGAACAGAGGCAATAAAACAGAGATAGCAAAACGGAGAAAAGAATGGAGGAAACGCAGATGTTTGGAAGGAATAAAGAAAAGACGGAGTATGCTGAGAATAAGAAAGAAGTAAAAAATGCGGAGGCAGTGAAAAAGGACGGAAAGGAAGTATGTCCGTGCTGTGACCGTCACTGCCCGGCAGATAATCTTCACTGCTCAAAGGGAAGAAAGCATTTCGGACTCCCGGAGGATGAGAAGAATACAGCGGACGGCCGCGGGCAGGAAGGTCACGGTCACGGCCGGGGAGAACATGGCCACGGAGCGGAGGGCCACGAACAGGAAGGACACAGCCACGGTTTCGGAATGGATGGTCATAGTCACGGAACGGACGGCCACAGACGCGGAAAGCACGGAGCAAAAGAAGCGGATGAGCGCACTCTGGACGAGTCCAGGATGACGACTTCTGAGATCACATATGCGCTGCTTCGAAGCTGCGGACATTATCTGCACCATGCCTCAGGCGAGGGAAGCCCGGAGACGATGTTTGCAGCGCTTTCGGAAGATGAAAAGAAGGAGCTTAACGCCCTCCTGCGGAAGGTGGTCAGGAGCTGGAAGAAAGAGGGATGAGCTGCCGTTCGGATCGGCTGAAGCACCTGCTGCCGGAAGGAGCGCCGGGTGGAGACCGGGGCCTGAGCGGACGGCGGAGAAGTCCTGAACTGAAAACGGGAGGATCCATAAACCTGTCAGTTTTATTCTGTCAAAACTGGCAGGCTTTTTTTATGCGCAGGCCCGGGCAGGGAAATCAGCTGCTGACCGCAGTACCCGGGCCGCGCGACAAGCAGGGGCGAAGCTGCCTCCTACTCGATCATGCCGGGCGCCTTCCGCTGTTTCTATTTTGGAAATCGTGCCGGCGGAATGTGCGGGAATCACGAGGGTCGAAGCGAGAAATGCTGCGAATGCAGATTTCTGTGTACCGCGAATCTTCGGATCCGGGAAAAGGAAATTGCAGGCGCACTGGACGCCACCGCGCTGCATAAGCGCCGGCCGTGCGGTCGGGATAAGGACGAGACGGCCTGCCTGCAGCAGAAGAACGAAAGACAGATGACAGAAGGCTGCCGGTGAGAGTGACGAAAGGGACAGATATCCTGAGGCTCACTCTCCCGGCGGCCTTTTTCGTGCGCATGGTGTGCTGCTGCAGCTGATGTGATTGATGCCTGATGTGATGCTATCCTAAAAGTGGGTAGAAAAAGTGTAACAGATGGACGGAAACTGGGTTGAAAAAATGTAACGGATGGGTAGAAACTGGGCAGAAAAAATGTGATTGCAGGGAGAAAACTGACAAAAGAAAACCTCTTGCATCCCGTCTGTGCTTTGGGTATACTGATAGCAGATGTCAGACAGTTTTCTTTCTACTGTACCAGAGCGGGAGGTGAATGTGGATGCCGGCAGATTTTGAAAAGAGGCGGCTTGCGGTTGGCACGGATGATTTTGAAAAGCTGAGAAGAAACGGCTGCTATTATGTGGACAAGACGGGTATGATCGCCGGGCTGCTGCACGGCGCCGCAGAGGTGAGCCTGTTTACCCGTCCGCGGCGGTTCGGAAAATCGCTGAATATAAGCATGCTGCAGTGCTTTTTTGAGATCGGGCGGGATCCGTCGCTGTTTGACGGGCTGGAGATTGCGAAAGAAACGGCGCTGTGCGAACAGTATATGGGAAAATATCCGGTCATCAGCCTGACCCTCAAGGATGTGGAAGGACGTGATTTCCCTTCTGCGTACAGACAGCTTGCGACGAGGATCAGCATAGAGGCGTCGAGGTTTGATTTCCTGCGCGGCAGTTCCAGGCTTTCGCGGGAAGAGCGGGAGCTGTACGTGAGCCTGCTGAAAAGAGACATGAGCCCGGAGACGATCTGCAGCAGCCTGCTGGATCTGAGCAGACTTCTGGAGAAGCACTATGGCCGAAAGACAATCCTTCTGATCGACGAATACGACGTGCCGCTGCAGAAAGCGTTCAGCGGCGGATATTATGACGAGATGGTGCAGCTGGTCAGGGGGATGTTCAGCCAGGTGCTGAAGACGAATCCCAGCCTTGCGTTTGCGGTGCTGACCGGATGCCTGCGGATATCGAAAGAGAGCATTTTTACCGGGATGAACAATCTGTGCGTCCTGACGATCACAGACAGGCGGTTTAAGGAATATTTTGGATTCACAGATGAAGATGTGCGGAGGATGCTGGATTATTACGGGCTCTCGGACGCCTACGGGCAGATAAAGGAGTGGTACGACGGGTACTGTTTCGGTGATGCGGAGGTTTACTGCCCCTGGGATGTCGTCAATTATACAGAGCTTCTCCGGACAGACCCGAATGCGCAGCCGGAGAATTTCTGGGCGAACTCGAGCGGAAATGATGTGGTGAGCGAGTTTGTGCGGAAACTGGACGTGAGTGTGACGGCGAGGGAGCTGGAGCAGCTGACAGCCGGCGAAACGGTCATGAAGGAGATCCGCCAGGAACTGACGTACCGCGAGATGTACGGCTCGGCAGAGAACATATGGAGCCTGCTGTATATGACGGGCTATCTGACGAAGCGCGGGGAGGCAGAGGAAAGAAAAATGCCGCTGGCGATCCCGAATCTGGAGATCCGAAGCATCTTTACGACACAGATCCTGGATCTGTTTAAAGAGCAGGTATCACAGGATGGCGCGATGCTGAGAGAATTCTGCGGTGCCCTGAAGGCCGGGGACGCCGGGAGAGCGCAGGAACTTCTTGGACAGTATCTGAGGAAAACGGTCAGTGTCCGCGACACATTTGTGCGGCGGAGCCTGAAGGAGAATTTCTATCATGGGATCCTGCTCGGGATCTTAAGCTTTAAAGGGAACTGGTATGTGACCAGTAATTCAGAAACCGGCGATGGCTATGGCGATATTCTGATCGAGACGGAGGACGATCTGGGGATCGTGATCGAAGTGAAATATGCTCACGACGGCAATCTTGAGAAAGGCGCCGGGCAGGCGCTGCTGCAGATCAAAGAGCGGCGATATGATGAGAGGTTATACGGCGACGGCATCCGGAAGGTACTGCACTACGGCATTGCCTGCTGCCGGAAGGAGTGCCGGATAGAGACTGAAATGTGCGCAGGCGGCAGGCAGATAACCTGAAGCTCAGAAAAGAAGACGGGCTGCGGCAGGCAGATAACCAGCAGTTCAGGAAAGGAAACGGTGAAGAGATGCAGAAAAAGAGACTCCCGATCGGGGTGGAGGATTTTGCGGCACTGCGTTCGGATGACTTTTACTATATCGATAAAACCGGGCTGATCCGGGATCTTATCCGTCACTGGGGAACGGTGAACCTGTTCACCCGCCCGCGCAGATTCGGAAAAACGCTGAATATGAGCATGCTCGAGCATTTCTTTTCACTGAACGGGGACAAGCATATTTTTGACGGGCTGGAAATCTCAGAAGAGACGGAGCTCTGTCGGGAATATATGGGAAAATATCCGGTCATCTCTGTTTCACTGAAAGGGATCGACGCGCGGAATTATGAAACAGCATATCAGATGGCGGTTCAGCTCATTACGGAAACCGCCGCAAGATTCTATTTTCTTCTGGACAGCGAAAAACTGAACGGGCAGGATAAAACAGTCTATAAAAAGCTTTTGGACGGCAGCATGAATGAAGGCATGGCAGGCAGCAGCCTGAAGCTCTTATCCGAAATGCTGGAGAAACATTATGGCGCAAAGGTGGTCCTGCTGATCGATGAATATGACGTTCCTCTGGCGAAGGCCCACGCGAACGGATATTATGAGCAGATGGTCTCCCTGATCCGCAGCCTGCTCGGACAGGTGCTGAAGACGAACAGCAGCCTGAAGCTTGCGGTGCTGACCGGGTGCCTGCGCATCTCGAAGGAGAGTATCTTTACCGGGCTCAATAACCTGAAGGTACTGTCGGTCACGGACGAGCGCTTTGACGAATACTTTGGCTTTACGGACCGGGAAGTGCGGGAGCTTCTGGAGTATTACGGCCTGTCCGGTCATTATGGGGAGATGAAGGAGTGGTACGACGGGTACCAGTTTGGCAATGCGGAGGTATACTGTCCCTGGGATGTGCTGAACCACTGCGACCGGCTTCGGGGCGATCCGCATGCGCAGCCGGAGAATTACTGGATCAACACCAGCGGCAATGATGCGGTCCGGCGGTTTATCCGGGAGTCGGCAAATAACGCGGTCAAACGGGAGATCGAGTGCCTGGTCGCGGGGGAGACCATCACAAAGGAGATCCGTCAGGAGCTCACCTATCCGGAGATGTACCAGACGATCGACAACATCTGGAGCCTGCTCTTTACGACCGGCTATCTGACGCAGCGCGGAAAAGCCGAAGGACGGAGAATGAAGCTGGCGATCCCGAACCTGGCTGTGCGTGACACCTTTGTGACGCAGATCATGGATTATTTTAAGGAGAATGTCCGTGAGGACGAGGACACGCTGAACCGTTTCTGCGATGCTCTGCGCAGCGGGGATCCGGAAAACGTGGAGAAGATCTTCACAGAATATTTGAAGAGGACGGTCAGCATCCGCGATACGGCCGTCCGGTCACACATGAAAGAGAATTTCTATCACGGTGTCCTGCTGGGGATCCTCGGCGTAAAGAGCCGGTGGGGTGTTACCTCCAACCGGGAGATGGGAGAGGGCTATGCGGATATCCTTGTGGAGCCGGATACCGGCGACATGGGGATCATCCTGGAAGTTAAATACGCGCACGACGGAGACCTGGACGCCGCGTGCAGGAGGGCGCTTGAGCAGATCGTGCACACCGGGTACGAGGAGACTCTGGAGGACGACGGGGTGGAGCATGTCCTGAAATACGGGATTGCGTGTTACAAAAAGCGCTGCCGGGTCATGCTGGAAGGACAGACACATCCGCGCACATAGCAGCAACGGAAGCGGGGTTCCCGTCTATGGCGACGGCGAAAGCAGGTTCCTGCGCGTGGTTTCAGCACTCTGTCTTGTGTATACAGAATGAATAACGAACCTGCTTTTTCAGCGATTATTTTGTGAAAAACATGGAAAACCGGGTGTTCCGGGCAAAATCTGCTTGATTTTTGCGGGAGGATAGAGTATTTTAACTCAAGTTCCGAAGTAAAGTAGGCTCTAACCCAGTAAATATGCGGGTTAGAGCCTTTCTGCCTGTATGGCTTATTAG
>CANRBX010000064.1 GCA_947628955.1 uncultured Lachnospiraceae bacterium
GAGTTTAACGGCCCGCGTGGGGACTTTTATAAAAATATGTTTGCCAAATGTCCCGCCGGTCGTCCCGGTACGGCAGATGAGGTGGCAAATGTGGCGGAGCTTCTGATGGGGCCTGCGGGCGCGTTCATCACCGGCTCCACGATCCTGATTGACGGAGGCGCAACGGCCAGCTACTTCTACGGGCCTTTGAAGCCGGAACAATGAATGAATAGGGAGGATGCCTCATGGCAAGTGCCCAAAAATCAAGAAAATTATTTGCGCTTTTCGTATCAGCAATCATGGCTTTATCCCTTGCTGCCTGTGCGGGAAGTGCAGAAACTACGCCTTCCGATAGCGGCAACTCTGTGCCGTCATCCGGGCAGCCGTCCAATGAAAGCTCCAAACCTCAGGAAACGGAAAACGATCTTCCTGAAAGCTCTGAGGCCCCCGTAGACAGCACATCGGGGGAAACAGAAGGCGGCACATCATCCGACAGCTGGCGCTTTTTATCACTCAGTAAGTAAAAGTCACAAATAATTTTATTGCTGACATTTTGAAAATAATAAATGCTTTGTAAAAAGTCGTTACTCACAGTGATGGGCAGCGACTTTTTTATTCGCAGGCCCGGGCAGGGAAATTAGCTGCTGACTGCAGCACCCGGGCCGCGCGACAAGTAGGAGGCGAAGCCGCCTCCTACTCGATTCCGACACGCTAACTGTTCCCTTTACAAAAGAGCCGTCAAAATCCGACAGAATCCGATTTTTTATCCATTGCAAAGTGAAAGGAACTGCCTGTAACTGTATGTGAGTGGAAGTCTTAGCTGCGCAGAGCAAGATTCTGCCACGGTGCCAAAATTCGCTTCTGCGCTCATTTTGCCCCGTGGGAAATTGGCCGAAAATGAGCAGGAAGCCGGTAAGCCGGCGGACAAGCTCATTGAGGGCGTTATCAGGTACGCCGCGAAAAACGATCCCGGCAAACCCGGTGAACGCGCGGTCTGGACAAAATGTAAAATACTGTTATAATAATAGACAGAAACAGGTGCAGATCAACGATTTATTATATAAAAATAACGGGAGGAACTGAAAATGGAAAAATCGACAGTGTATTTTACGGATTTCCGCTGCAAGACCGGTGTCAGCCAGCTGGAGAAGCTGAAAAAGCTGTGTCTGGCGGCCGGGATCCGGGACATTGACATGACCGGCAAATTTGTGGCGATCAAGATGCATTTCGGCGAGCTGGGAAATCTGGCCTTCCTGCGGCCGAACTATGCGAAGGTAGTCGCGGACCTCTGCAAGGAGCAGGGCGGGATGCCGTTTCTGACGGACTGCAACACGCTGTATCCCGGGAGCCGCAGAAATGCGCTGGAGCATCTGGACTGTGCGAACCTGAACGGATTCAACACGGTGACGACGGGCTGCCAGATCATCATCGGCGACGGCCTGCGCGGGACGGACGACGTCGAGGTGCCGGTGCCGAACGGCGAATACTGCCAGACGGCCCTGATCGGCAGGGCGGTCATGGATGCGGACGTCTTCATCAGCCTGACGCATTTCAAAGGGCATGAGGCGACCGGCTTCGGCGGGGCGATCAAAAACATCGGCATGGGCTGCGGAAGCCGCGCCGGCAAGATGCACCAGCACAACAGCGGGAAACCGGCCATTATGGAAGAGGACTGCCGCGGATGCCGCCGCTGCGCGCGCGAGTGCGGGAGCGACGCCATCAGCTACCCGGAGGGGAAGGCCGTCATCGATTACGACAAGTGCAAGGGCTGCGGGCGCTGCATCGGCGCGTGCACCTTCGACGCGATCTACAACCCGAACAGCTCCGCGAACGAGCTGCTTGACCGGAAGATCGCCGAGTATGCGCAGGCGGTCTGCCACGGGCGTCCCTGCTTCCATGTGTCTCTGGTGCAGGACATCAGCCCGAACTGCGACTGCCATGAGGAGAACGACGCGCCGATCCTTCCGGATATCGGAATGTTTGCAAGCTTCGACCCGGTCGCCCTGGACCAGGCCTGTGCGGACGCCTGTCTGGCGGCTCAGCCGATCGCGAACAGCCAGCTGGGCGACAACCTTGCCTCGGAGGGCTGGGTATGCCATCACGACCATTTCAAGGATTCCAATCCGAACATTGAGTGGAAGGCGACCCTGGAGCAGGGTGAGAAGATCGGCCTCGGGACGCGCCAGTACACACTGAAGAAGATCTGACGGATCTGACCGGAGAACCGCGGGGTGCGGGCCGCGGCATTTCCCGGCATTTCCCGGCAGAGACAGCCGGGGCAGGGAGATGAAAAACTGCCGGAGCGGATAAGGGTGAAGTGAGATGGAAGAGAAGGGTTTGTTTGAAAATGTATACCGGGTGGTGGTCGCAGACGATGAATCGGTGGCGGTAAAGGCGATCTGCCGCGTCCTGGAGAAGTACTGTCCGCAGTTTGAGGTGGTCGGCACGGCCGGGGACGGGGAGGAGGCGCTGGACGTCATCCGCCGGACGCTGCCGGATCTCGTGCTGACGGACATCGCCATGCCGCTGATGAACGGGCTGGAGCTGACCCACCAGGTCAGCAGCGAGATGCCGGGCGTCTGCTTTGTCATTATCAGCGGCTATCAGGATTTTGAGTATGTGCGGGAGGCGATCCGCAGCGGGGTGCTGGACTACCTGACGAAGCCGATCGTTCCCTCCCAGATGCTCTCAACGATGAAAAATGTCGAGGCGAAGATCCGCAGGTTTTATTACGAGAGACGGAATGAGATCCTGCGGAAGCTCTGCCTGGGAGAGACGGTGGAGCCGGGCGAGATCCGGAGATATTTTCCATACCGGGAATTTTACGCGGCGCTCCTGCGCGAGAACGGGCTTCCGAGGCGGTATTCCCCGGCAAAGGAGCCGGAGCTGTACGGGACGATCGACGAGATCTACTCCGTCTACGGCCGCGACAACATGGAAGAGCTGTTTCTGATCCCGAAGGAGATGCTGGGGGAGCAGTCGATCCTCGACTATATGAAGAGAGTGGAGCGCCGCCAGAAGACGGAGGGCTCTTACACGACGCTCCTGTACTATGGAAGCGCATTTGCGAGGGATGAGATATCGGGGAGGCTGCGGGATCTGTACTACTGGCTGAACACGCTGAGCACGGTGGGATTCTCGCAGGCGGTGAATCTGGACAAGCGGAAAAACCTTTCCGGGAGGCTCCCGGCCCCGGACACGACGGAGCTCTCCGGACTGCTGAATGAGATGGGCCAGTATGCGAAGCTGCACCGCTATGACCAGCTGCAGAAATGTATTACAAAGGCGTTTGCCCAGTGGGAGCAGGACCGCAGGCCTCAGCTCTGGGTCGAGCATGCGTCGCGGCAGATCCTGAATTTCCTCCGGATGCAGACCGGGGATGAGGAGTCCCTGATCGAGAGCGAGTACCAGCTTGAGGACGCTTTTTACTACGCGACGAGCATGGAGATGCTGCACCAGAACCTGCACACGCTCTTCTTTCGCTTCCAGGAGAAGGAGCAGGAGCAGCCGAAGGCGGACTCCCCCGAATTTTTCGGGAATATCGAGAAGCATCTGCAGGAGCACCTGTCAGAGCCGCTCTCCCTGCAGGAGCTCTCGGAGCTGTTTGCGATCTCGCAGGCCTACATGAGCAGACTGTTTCGCAAGTACACCGGCCAGTCGTACAACCAGTACCTGACCGGGATCCGCATGGAGCGCGCCAAGCAGCTGATGCGGGAGAACAGCGGGCTGTTTGTCCGCGACATCGCGGAGCTCGTGGGCTACCGCGACCAGTTTTACTTCAGCCGGATCTTTCATGCCTATACCGGGCAGTCCCCGGCGGACTATCTGAATCAGTGATCAGAGAAACGCGCAGGATGTGCAGCTGCACATCCTGCGTATCATATTCTCAGCAGGTTGCCCCGCCCGTTACCTTCTTCTCCAGAATCTTCTCCTTGTCGATCGGGGCGTTCAGAAGCTTGTCTTCCACATACTCAAAGCCGAGACGATCGATGGTGTCTGCGAAACGCTCGCCCGAAATCCCTTCGTCGCGGAAAAGAAGGATTGCGCGCTCTACGGTGTCCATCACCTCATCCTCGGTGAGGAACAGCCTGGAGAGCGGCCTGCCGTTGGCGGTCTTCTTGCCCCAGCGCCCGCCGATGCAGATCTTGTAGCCGCTGCGGTATTCCTCGGTGACGCCGAACGGACATTTGCCTCTGCAGCGTCCGCAGCTGTTGCAGGTGTCTGCGTCTACGTGAAGCATGCCGTCCTTCATCACGGCCACCTTGATGGGGCAGGCGGCCTCCACCTGACATTTTTTGCAGCCGCGGCACTTGGAGAAATCAAACATGGGCATGCGCTGCCCGATGATGCCGAGGTCGTTCAGATCCGGCTTTACACAGTTGTTGGGGCAGCCGCCGACCGCGATCTTGAATTTGTGGGGCAGCGTAACCTTGTGATAGCCCTTGTAGAAACGATCGTGGATCTTTGTGCTCAGATCGTAGGTGTCGGCCAGCCCGTACTGGCATGTGGTGCCCTTGCAGGAGACCACGGGGCGTACGAGGGAGCCTGTGCCGCCCGTCTCCAGCCCGTGCTCTGCGAGGAAGGCGATGATGGCGTCTGCGTTTTCATATTTCACACCCTGGATCTCCAGGGTGAGCCTTGTGGTCATCGTGACCTCGCCGCTGCCGAATTTCTCCGCGGCTTCGGCCACGGCCCGGTGTTCGTCCGCGGTGATCTTGCCGTTTCTGGTGATCACGCGCACATTAAATACGTCGCCGTAGCGCTTATCCTGCAGGAAGCCGAGCCCCTTTAAGCGTTTGACCTCCTCGGGCGGAAGCTTTCCTCCCTCAGGCAGAGAGCGTCTGATCACATTGAATGTGGCGCCTCCTTCGAGAACCCGCGTGTTGGTGAAGCCGAGCGCTTTCAGTTTGTTCTGGGTGAGATAGCCCCTCTTTCCCTTGGCGCAGACCAGGAGCAGCCTGTCGTCCTTCCGGAATTTTGCCGACTCTTCCGCGGCCCTGGTGAGATCCAGCCACTGCGCGCCGGGGATGGAGGGCGCCGGATGAGCGTCGATGAGTATGTAATCCTTTGCCGCGCCGTTCGCGTACTCGGCCGGTGTGAAGCTCTCCAGCCTGCCGCTCAGCTTGTTCAGCAGCACGCCGCAGGCCGCCGCAAAGGGATGGATGGCCGTGGAGAAGGGCGGCGCGTAGGAGAAGTCCATCGTGACAAAATCTTCGGCTTTCAGCCCTGCGCTGAGGCCGACCACGGCGATGTCCGCCATCTTGTCCACCGCGCCTGCCCCGATGATCTGGGCGCCCAGCAGACGGTGCGTCGCCCTGTCTGCGATCAGCTTGGTGATAAAGCTGTCGGCGCCGGGGTAGTAGTGCGCTTTGTCGTCATTGATGGCGAGAACAGAGACTGTGTCGAAGCCTGCCTCCTTCGCCTGCGCTTCCGTGAGGCCGGTCCTGGCCGCGTTCAGGCCGTCTGCCAGCTTCACGACGCCCGTGCCGAGACATCCGGTGTATGCGGTTGGCTCACCGCCAAGAGAGAGCGCCAGCGCCCTGCCGGCGATGTTGGCGGTGGAGCCCATGGCGGACCACTGGGGTCTGCCGGTCAGGCGGTTTTTCACGACCGCGCAGTCGCCCGCCGCATAGATCCCCGGGAGGTTTGTCTGCGCGTACTCATCGGTGATGATGCAGCCCTTCTGCATCTCCAGCCCCGTATCCGCCAGGAATTTTGTGGCGGGACGGATTCCCATGGCCAGAACCGCCATGTCGGCGGAGATATCCCCGGAGGACGTCCTTATGCCGGTCATTTTTCCGGTTCCGGTGATGGACTCAAGGGCGGTGCCCACAAGAATCCGAAGCCCCTTTTCCTGGAGCTTCCTGCGGATAAAATCAGCCATTTCCGGGTCAAAGATATTTGGCATCAGCTGATCCGCCATATCGATGAGGGTGACGGAGAGGCCTTTCTGCATCAGATTTTCAGCCATTTCCAGGCCGATGAATCCGCCTCCGGCTACCACGGCCTTTCTGCAGTTCTCAGCATAATTCCTGATGTTCACGGCATCCTCCGGTGTGCGGACGGTGAACACGCCGTCAAGCTCAAGCCCTTCCACGGGCGGTACGGCGGGCTCGGCGCCCACGGCGATGACCAGATTGTCATAGGATACCTCTTCCCCGCGGACGGTGATGGTCTTATTCCGCGGATGGACTGCCGTGACTTCACTTTCCGTGTGGACGGTGACGCCGGTCAGCCCGGTAAATCTGGAGGGTGTGTTGACCACGAGCTCTTCCCTCGTCCCGATTGCGCCTCCTACATAGTAGGGCAGGCCGCAGCCCGCGTAGGAGATGTCTTTCGACCTGGTGTAGATGACCACTTCTGCGCCGGGATCTTCGCGCTTCAGCTTGGCCGCAGTCTTCGTGCCGGCCGCGACACCGCCGATGATGACAGTTTTCATAGGTAAAACCTCCTTTAATAATTTCTTCTCGTACTTGATTATAAACCATGGTTTATGATAAAATCAAATTATCATTTATTATAGACAGATAAAAATTAATTATGGATAACGACCGTCTTTCGCGAGGTGCCTATGCTGGATTATCGGATCAGGACTTTTTTGACTCTGTACAACGAGATGAGCTATCGCAGAACCGCCAGGCTGCTGAATATGACCCAGCCGGGCGTGACGCAGCACATTCATTTTATCGAGAATTATTATGGGGTGAAGCTGTTTTCCTATAACGGGAGGATTCTGACCAGGACAAAATATGCCGAGATACTCAAACGGCACATTGACAGCATTCTCTCGGAAGAACGGGAGATCTTCTCGGAATTTTCAAGGAAGGAAAAACTGGTCCTGAACGTCGGGGCCACCAAGACGATCGGGGAGTTCGTGCTGGTGCCGACCGTGCGGGAGTTCCTGAAGGACGCTGACCACAGCGTGAACCTGTTTGTGGATAATACGGAAAATCTGCTTCGGATGCTGGAAAATGCACAGCTGGATTTTGCCGTGGTGGAGGGCGTGTTCGACAAATCCAGATATCCCTGCCATCTTTTCAAAAAGGAGAAATTTGTGGGAATCTGTGCCGGAACGCATCCGTTTGCGGGGAAGAGCGTGAAGCTGGAGGAGGTCTTCAGGCAGACGCTGATCGTCCGGGAGCCGGGCTCCGGTACGAGGCGGATCCTGGAACAGGCCATAGAAGAGAAGGGCTTCCGACTGGACCGTTTCGCGCGCGTGATCTCCGTGGGGAATTTTTCTGTGATCACGGATATGGTGGCCGGCGATCAGGCCGTGACCTTTGCCTACGAGCCGGTGGTGCACAGCCGCAGGGACCTTGCCGTTTTCCGGGTGGAGGACATGGCGGTCAGGGGAGAATTCAATTTTGTGTACTGCAACAGCGAGACAGGGCGGCAGAAGATACGGCTTCTGTTCGGGGAAGAGTCAGCGCCGGCAGAGAACACGGATGCCTGAATTGTTGCAACAGTATCCGATTTTCAACAGATTTGTTTTGAATCCTCCATGTACTTTTTCTTTTTTTGCGCCTAATATGAAGACAAGCTGAGAACGTGACAGCTGAGAAAAAAGAAAAGGAAAAAGGAGGATTTTATTTTATGAACAAGAAAGTATTGTCTGTTATTCTTGCGGGAACAATGGCACTTGGCATGCTTCCGGCGACCGTTATGGCAGATGAGGCGAAGCCGTACGAGGGCGTTACCCTGAAGTGGTGGGGCGGCAGCGCCGAGAATAATGCAGGTACGCAGGCTGTGATGGCTGCGGCTACCGAGAAGCTTGGCATGGAGTTTGAGGTTGAGATCAACCCGGGCGGAACCGAGGGCGACAACATCCTGAAGACGAGAATGTCTTCCGGCGACCTTCCGGATTTCCTTACCTACAATGCGGGCTCCAAGCTGTCTGACCTGAATCCTTCCCGCGGCTTCCTGGATATTTCCGACTGGGATGTGGTGGAAAAGCTCGATGATGCGTTCCTGAGCTCTGTCACAGTGGACGGCGCCGTTTACGGCATTCCGCAGTCTTCCACACAGGCCGGCGCGGTTGTCTACTACAAGCCGGACTACGAGGAGCTCGGACTTGAGGTCCCGCACACCTGGGATGATTTCGTGTCGAACTGCCAGGCCCTGGCAGACGCAGGCAAGACCCCGATCTACTTCACCGGCGGCGAGACCTGGGCGACACAGGTTCTGTTCCTTGGTGATTTCTACAATGTAGCCGCTGCGAACCCGACGTTTGCAGAGGATTACACGGCCGGCACCGCGAAGTATGCGGATGTTCCGGAGGCGACCAGAAGCTGGACGAAGTATGCGGATCTCGTGGATTTCCTGAACGCCGACAAGTCTGCGGCAACGGTTACCGACGGCAACTTCGCGATCGCGGCCGGCGAGGCGACACACTGGATCATCCTGACCCAGCAGATCCCGGCAATCCTTGAGAACGCGGAGAACCCGGACGACATCGGCGTGTTCGGCATCCCGGGCGATGATCCGGAGAACCACGGCCTGACCGTGTGGGAGCCGAATGCATGGTATGTCAACAAGGACAGCGAGAATATCGATGCGATCCATGCGTTCTTCGATTTCTACTGCTCCGACGAAGCACTGGATCTCTATTTTGAGACCTACGGCGCGAACGGCCCGTCCTGCATCAAGGGATATGAGCTTCCGGAGTCTGTCTGCAATGCAGTGCGTGTAGACATGCAGCAGTACTTTGACGACGGCAAGGTTGAGCCGGCGCTTGAGTTCCAGTCCCCGATCAAGGGTACCACCTGCGAGCAGCTGACCACGGCGGTCGGTCTCGGCCAGATGGACGGGGCAGAGGCTGCTGCAGCGTATGACGACGACTGCAAGAAGTCCGCAGTTCAGCTCGGCTTCGACTGGGAGTAAACTGCTGAGAGGATCCGCTTTCCCGGGGAAAACGGACTGCATATGAAAATCAGGACAGAGACTTCTGTCCGGAAAGAGAGAGATCTGGCCGTCTGCAGTTTGTGGGGCGGCCAGAAATTTACAGGAGGATTGTGTTATGAAAACCAAAAAGGAGCGAAGCTTATATCCGCTGTGGTTCGTCCTCCCGTCGCTGATCATCTTCTGTGTCTTCTTCCTGTGGCCGATCATATCGTCCCTGTACTACAGCCTGACTGTGTGGAATTTTGACACGGCGAAGTTCTGCGGACTGGACAACTACAAGCTCTTCTTCTCCGAGCATGCCATGAGCTCATCGGTGGTACATACCCTGATCTATGCATTCGGAACCTGTATCCTTAAGGTCGTGCTTGCGTTCTTCATCGCAGTATTTCTGACAAGCAAGATCCGCACGAAGGATTTCATCCGCTCGGCGGTGTTCTTCCCGAACCTGGTGTCCATGATGGCCGTCGGCCTCACCTTCGCCTACATGATGCACCCGACCAAGGGACTTCTGAACGTGATCCCGCAGGCTCTGGGAATGGATCCGATCGATTTCCTCGGGAATCCGAGCCTGGCGCTGGCCAGCATTATCATGACAGATGTGTGGAAGGGACTCTCGATCTCTGTCGTGATCTACATCGCCGGCATCCAGTCGATCGACAAGACCTACTATGAGGCGGCTTCCATCGACGGCGCGACCGGCTGGCAGCAGCTGACGAATATCACGCTTCCGCTGGTGGCCCCGTCACAGAACTCGATCATCATCCTCTCCCTGATCGGCGGACTGCGGTCCTTCGACCTGATCTGGGCGATGACGGGCGGCGGCCCGGGCTTCGCGACCGACGTTCTGGCATCCGTCATTTACAAGCAGTACGCGGCAGGCTTCTACGGGCTTTCCACCGCGGGCAACGTTGTGATGCTGGTGCTGATCTCCGTGATCGCGTTCCCGCTGCAGCACTTCCTGAATAAGAGAGAGGAGGCGATCCAGGGATGAAAAAACAGAAAAGGCTTCTTCTCGTCGGCGATATCGTGGGTGTGATTGTGACGGCGATCATCTTTCTGGTTCCGTTTTACTTCATGTTCGTGCAGTCCCTGAAGTCCAAGGCGGAGGCCAACAAGCTGTCGATCAGCTGGCCGAGCGAGCTTCATTTTGAAAACTATCTCGAGGTGTTCCAGCACGGAAATTACCAGCTGGTCACCGCGTTCAAGAACAGCGGGATCCTGACGATCTTCACCGTGCTCGGGCTTCTGGTGACCGCGGCGATGGCCGCCTATGTCATCCAGAGAAGGCACGACAAGATCGTGAGCGGCATCCAGGCCGTGATCATGCTGGGCCTGATGATCCCGGCGGCGATCCTTCCGACGATCCACCTGCTGCAGACGCTGCACATCTACAAGACCATGTTCTCGATGGTCATGATCGAGATCGCGCTGCAGACTCCGTTCGGGATCATGCTGTACCGCGGCTACATGGCCTCGATCCCGAGAGAGCTCGAGGAGGCGGCCAGGATTGACGGCTGCAGCAGATGGCAGATCTTCCAGAAGGTGATCTTCCCGCTGCTCAAACCGATCCAGGCGACCCTGATCATCCTGGTCGGCGTGCAGACGTTCAACGATTTCACAAATCCGCTGTATTTCCTGCCGGGCGCGGAGAATACGACGGTGCAGCTGACCCTGTACAACTACAAGGGACAGCTGGCCAGCAGCTTCAATCTGCTGTTCGCGGATATCATCGTGATCACGATCCCGATGCTGATCCTCTTCCTGATCTTCAACAAGAGGATCGTGGACGGCATGGTGGCCGGCTCCGTGAAGGGCTGACCCCTGAAGGCCCGACAGGCGGGGACACAGCCTGCCGGCGGGTCAGGCAGATGCCGGGATGCTGATGCAGACAGGCGCGGAAACGGCCTGCCGGCGGAACAGGCGGATGCCGGGACGCTGATGCGGACAGGCGCGGAAACGGCCTGCCGGCGGATCAGGAGGATCCCGGAGATACTGACGCAGATGTGCAAAAGGCAGGGCGGGTGATGCAGTGCCCTGCCGTGGAAATTAAGAAAATACGCCGTGCGGATACCGGAGATCTCCGGCTCTGCACGGCGCATTATAGTCATGGGAAACAGGAAAAGACAATTTGCAGACGCAAATCGGAAGCTTAATGTGAAAGAAAATCCGGAAAGGGAAACGATATGAAATTCCGCACGAAGATGATCCTTGCATACGCGACGATCGCACTCCTGGCCAGCCTGGGGCTCGGCATTATCGTGGGAAAGACCAGCCTTCGATATGAGCGGGACAGCCAGAAGAACAACCTGCTTGTCACCGCAAAATCCTGTGTAAGCCAGATGGATGAGATGCTGGGCAGGATGGATGCGATCATGTCCTACATCCTGTCGGACGCCAACATGCTGGAGAGCATTACGATGCTGGCGCAGGACGAGGAGCAGGAGTCCGCAAGCAGGTATGTCCGTGAGGCGGGCTCTGCGGTCCGGATCGGCATGACGACCGTGTACATTATGGAGAACTCGTACCGGACCGTTTTTTTTAATCAGAATTCCTTTCTGGCCAGCAGCGCGGTGCGCACGATAGACGATCCGGATCCCTCGAGCCAGCGGCTCAATGTCGATTTCCGCCTGGAGGACATCGGCTATCTGGACGCGGCGTCGGCGGCTGAGGGGAAGTCCGTGATCGTGACGGAACACGAGGATCCGTGGGGCGCGTACGACAGCGTGCAGGTATTCTCCCTGATGAAGGCTCTGCGGGGCAGGAACATGGGCTTCCTTGAGGTCGAGAACCGGATGGAGGATCTGGAGCGCCTGGAGAGGTCGGATCCGGATATCCGCTTCCTGATCCTTGTAAACGGGGACGAGCTGCTCTATGCCAGCGAGGCGGGGTACGGCGCAGCGCTTGCGGACAGCGACCGCCGGGTGCTGGAAAGCCTTCAGACCAATACCGTGGATGAGGGCAACGAGCGGATCTTCGCAAAGGCAGTGTCGGAAAATTATGACCTGGCCGTGCTGGCGTACAAGCCGGAGAGCCTGCTGGCGGAGGGCCAGAGGCACATTTTCCTCATCTCGTTTCTGATGGCGCTGGCTGTCTTCGGGATCAGCCTGCTGATGATCATTTTCTGGTCCGACATCCTGACCCGGCCGGTCCGCAGGCTCCAGGAGGTCGTGGAGGACACAAATATCGAGAATCTGCAGGAGGACCGGCGGCTGGAGGCGGACAGCGGCCCGGATGAGTTCAAGGAGCTGATGAACTCCTTCCAGTCCATGACGACCCGCCTGGACAGGGCGCTGCAGAATGAGAAGCGCGCCGCCATGCTCCAGCTGCAGGCGCAGTTCGATATGCTGCAGACGCAGGTGAACCCGCACTTTATCTACAATGTGCTCAACATTATCTCATCCCGCGCGGTGATGGACAACGACGAGGTGATCTGTGAGATGTGCGGCTCTCTGGGCAACATGCTCCGGTATTCCACGAACAACAAGGAGCGGTACGCGCCGGTGGAGAAGGAGCTGGAGTACCTGAACAGCTATTTCTACCTGCTGAAAAACCGCTACGAGAACCGCCTCGAAGTGAGCGTTGATGTAGATGGGCGGATCGGGAAGCAGACGATCCCGAAGCTGACGCTGCAGCAGATCGCCGAGAACAGCATCAAGCACGGCTTCAGCAGGACAAAGGGCCGCATGTGCCTCTCGATCGTCGGGAGAGTGCAGAACGGCTGCTGGACGATCCGGGTGCAGGACAGCGGTCCGGGCGCCGCGCAGGAGAAGATCGAAGAGCTGCGCGGCCGCCTGCAGGAGGTGCGCAGAGATATCCTGGAGCGCGCGAGGCCGGCGGAGATGGAGATCGGCGGGATGGGCATCGCAAATACGTACGCCAGATGTCTGCTGCTCTACTCCGAGAACCTGATCTTTGAGATGGAGAATGTGGCGGACGGCCATGGCTTCGCCGTGACGGTGGGCAGCAGGCTGGATCCGGGGGATGCGGCGCAGTAAACATAAACAAACAGACTACACGGGAAGAGGGATAACGTATGAAGATTAATCATTTGAAGGTGAACCACCTGACGAATCCTCTGGGATTCGATCTGGAGTGTCCGACGATCTCCTATGTTGCGGAGGATACGGACGCGCGGCGGCAGACGAAGGCGCGCGTCTGGGTGGCGGAGGACGAACAGTTTGAGACGGTCGTATTTGACAGCCTGGAAACGGATCAGATCAGGAATACGGGCTATGTTCTGCCGGTGCGGCTGAAGCCGGAGACGCGGTACTACTGGCGCGTGCAGGTCTGGGCGGACAACGGGGACACGGCGCTGAGCGATACCGCCTGGTTCGAGACCGCGAAGGACGGGGAATGGCAGGCGGACTGGATCACGCCGAAGGCGCCGAAGGAGCTGCAGGTCTCCGTGGAGAAAACCTTCTGCGTGGACCGGCCGGTAAGGCAGGCCCGGATGTACGTGACGGGCCTCGGGGTTTACGAGCTGTATCTGAACGGTGAAAAGCAGGGGGACGAGTGCCTCATGCCCGGGTTCTGCGATTACGACACGTGGATCCAGTACCAGACGTACGAGCTGGAGCTGAAGCGTGGGGAGAACCGGGTGGAGATCCTGCTCGGGGACGGCTGGTACAAGGGCTGGTACGGCCTTCGGAAGAAGCAGGAGAATTACGGAGACCGCCTTGCCTGCATCGGGCAGATCCACATCCGCTACGAGGACGGCACGGAGGAGCGGATCCTGACGGATACCTCCTGGAAGGCCAGGAAAAGCAGGGTGGTGTACAGCGGCATCTATCCGGGGGAGATCTTTGACGCCACGCTGGATACGGAGGAGCAGCTGGACGTGGAGACGATCGGCCTCGACAAGGGGAAGCTCTCGCCGCGGCTCAGCCCGCCGATCCGGATCCACGAGAAGCTGGTGCCCGTGGAAGTGATCCGCACGCCTGCGGGGGAGACGGTGCTCGACATGGGACAGAACATGGTCGGCTGGCTCGGATTTAAATGCCGCGCGCCCAGAGGGACGAAGCTGTTTTTCCAGTTCGGCGAGATCCTGCAGGACGGCAATTTCTACAACGAGAACCTGAGGACCGCAAAAGCAGAATTTACTTATATCTCGGACGGGACGGAGCGCTGGGTGCGTCAGCACTTTACGTTCTACGGCTTCCGGTTTGTGAAGGTCACGGGCTGGGAGGGCGACCCGGATCCGCAGGATTTCCGGGGGCTTGTCATCCACTCGGAGCTGGAGGAGCTCGGACAGATCGAGACCTCTGACCCGCTCGTGAACCAGCTGGTGCACAATGTGAAGTGGGGGCAGAAGGGCAATTTCCTCGACGTCCCGACGGACTGCCCGCAGAGGGACGAGCGCTACGGCTGGACCGGCGACGCGCAGATCTTCAGCGGGACGGCCTGCTTCAACACGGATGCCTATGCATTTTACACGAAATTCGGACGGGATCTGTACGCGGAGCAGAAGAAGCTCGGGGGCAGCGTCCCGGATGTGGTGCCGGTGGCAAACTATCCGGGCGACGCCTCGACCGCATGGGGCGACGCGGCGACGGTCATTCCATGGAACGTCTATCTGCACTACGGCGACGCCGGGATCCTGCGGCGCCAGTACGACAGCATGAGGGCCTGGGTGGATTACATGAAGAGCCAGGACGACCGCTACGGCGGAAAACGGCTGTGGCAGAGCGGCGGCCATTACGGGGACTGGCTGGCTCTGGACGGCAATGTGCCGGGAGGCGTGTACGGGGCCACGGATCCGTACCTGATCTGTTCCGGATATTATTACTACTCGGCAAATATTGTTGCGAAGGCCGCGGCGGTCCTCGGGAAGACGGAGGATGCGGCATATTACGCGCAGCTCGCCTCGGAGATCCGCGATGCGTTCATCCGGGAGTATTTCTCCCCGGCAGGCCGGCTGTGCGTCGACACGATGACGGCTTACGTGGTCGTGCTGTACATGGGCCTGACGCCGGATTTCGCCCTGGAAAAGGTCCGCCGGGGACTGCTGAACAGGCTGAAGAAGAACCGCTACCACCTGGATACCGGCTTTGTGGGCACGCCGTATCTGTGCCGTGTCCTGTCGGAGAACGGGATGAATGAGGTGGCCTACCACCTGCTCATGGAGAAGGGCTATCCGGGCTGGCTGTACGAGGTACTCATGGGCGCGACCACGATCTGGGAGCGCTGGAATTCCGTGATGCCGGACGGAAAGATCAGCGGCACGGAGATGAATTCCCTGAACCATTACTCCTACGGTTCGATCGAGGAATGGATGTACCGCAATATGCTCGGGATTAACCCGATGGAGGAAGCCCCGGGCTTTAAGAAGTTCCGGATCACTCCGGCCCCGAACTACCAGATTTCCCGGGCAAAGGGAGCCCTGCGCTCCGCGGCCGGCCTGATCCGCAGCGAGTGGAAGCTCGAGGACGGAAGGCTGACCTTCCGCTTCCGGGTGCCTTTCGACGCGGAGGCGTATGTCACGCTGCCGGATGCTGCCCTGGAGGATATTGAAAAAGCGGCCGCCGACCGGGACGGCCTTCACGACCTGGCGCAGAGCGGGCAGAATGTGACGCTGCGGGCGGAGGCCGGGACGTATGAGTTTGCGTATGAGCCGACCGTTCCCTACCGGATGATATACAGCCTCGACTCCCCGATGGAGGATCTGGCCGCAGACGAGCGGGCGCGTAAGATCATTCTGGAGGAGTGCCCCTTCTTTAAGGGGGATATCCCGTTTGAGAAGGAGCTGCACACGCTGGGAGAGTTTCTGAACGCGCCGTTTTCCAGCATGCCGCCTGAGAAGCAGCAGGAGATCGACCGGCGGCTGAGAGCATTGTAAAAAGAAAACACGGGACGCCCGCGTCCGGCGCAGCTGACATGCAGCCGCCGGAGGCGGGCGTTTCTTTTCTTCTTGACATTTCCCATACAGCATACTATAATTTTGAATGCTTCAAATTTGAATTTTCCAAAAATACAGGAGAAAAGTAATGAATCACAACAATGTTACGACGTTCCGCAGCTATCTGGAGGCGTATGAGCATTTCTGCAAGCCGCTCTGCCGTGAGCTTGATATGCCGCAGATGGCTTTTGATATTGTCATGTTCCTGGCGAACAACCCGGAGGCCTGTACCGCGAAGGAGATCAGCCGCAGCCGGGGCTTCAAGGAGAACATCCTGTCGGTCAATATCAATAAGCTGGTAAGCGAAGGCTACCTGGAACGCTCTTCCATGGAGGGAGACAGAAGGAAGGTGCGGCTGGAGTGCACACAGAAGGCCCGGCCGATCATCGAACGGGGGCGCAGGCTGCAGGAAAAGTTTTTTCTGGAGATCCGGGAAGGGATCCCTCAGGAGGACCTGGAAATCTGCCAGCGCTGTCTTGACATTGTGGGGAAGAATGCCCGCAGGATCAAAAATATGCAGATCACGGAGGAGGATTGCCTATGAAGAATATTTTCCGCTTTTTATCGGAGGCGAAGGGCGCGGTGGCCGCGATCGTGCTGCTGCTGATCATTCAGGCCTACTGTGACCTTGCGCTGCCGACTTACACGAGCGACCTGCTGAACGTGGGACTTCAGCAGAACGGCATCGAGGATGCGGTGCCGCAGACGATCCGCGGGGAGAGCCTGGAGACTCTGGAGTTTTTCCTCACGGAGGAAGAGGCGCAGCAGCTGGAGGCGGCCTATCCGGAAACGGACGCGGACGGGATCAGGGCGCTCCGGGAGATGGAGGCGGACGAGAGGGAGCAGCTGAACAGCCTTCTCGCGCTTCCGGAGAGCGTCGTCTTTCAGATGCAGAACAGCGAGGAAGGGGCCGCCATGCTGGGCCTTGCGAAGGCAGCCGTCCGGATGGGCGTGATGTCAAAGGAGACCATTCTGGGGCAGATGCAGGAGAGACTCTCTCAGATGGAGGATCTGAGCGATACTTTTCTGGAGCAGGCGGCCGTGGGCTATGTTTCTGCGGAGTACGAGGCGCAGGGCGTCAGCCTGAACGACATCCGGAACGCGTATCTGTTTAAAATCGGCGCAAAAATGCTGGTGATGGCGCTCGTGATGGCACTGGTCGCGATCCTGACCGGCTACATCGCTGCCAGGGTCTCCGCAGGCATCGGCCGCGACCTGAGAGAGCGGCTCTATACGAAGGTCATGAGTTTCACCAGCGCGGAGATCGAGCAGTTTTCCACGGCTTCCCTGATCACCCGCTGCACGAATGATATCCAGCAGGTGCAGATGCTGATCGTCATGCTGCTGCGGATGGTGACGTACGCACCGATCCTCGCGGCCGCAGGTGTGATCAAGGTCATTCAGATCGGCTCTTCCATGAGCTGGATCATCGTCCTGGCGGTCATCGCTCTGGGAATCTGCATTGCCGTGCTGTTTGCCGTCGCCTACCCGAAATTTAAGATCATGCAGCAGCTGGTGGACCGGCTGAACCTGGTGTCCAGGGAGATGCTCACCGGCGTGATGCCGATCCGGGCCTTCGAGCGGCAGAAGCATGAGGAAGAGCGCTTTGCAAAGGCGAACACGGATCTGTTCCGCACGCAGCTCTTTACGAACCGGACCATGACCTTCATGATGCCGGTGATGATGATGATCATGAACGGCGTCTCCGTGCTGATCGTATGGGTCGGCGGGCACGGCGTGGATACCGGGGCTGTGCAGGTGGGTGACCTGACGGCGTTCATCACGTATTCCATGGTCATCATCATGGGCTTCCTGATGCTCTCCATGATCTCGATCATGCTGCCAAGGGCAGGGGTTGCGGCGGACCGCATCGAGGAAGTGCTGGAGACGGAGATCTCCCTGAAGGATGCGCCGCAGACGCGGGACGGTGAGCTGGAGAAGAGCCTGGCCGAGAGCAGAGGCCGCATGCCGGAGCAGAACCTGCCCGGGAGCGGAGACCGGGAGACTGGCCGGACAGTGCCCGGATCCGGGGCGGCTGCCGGCGGCGTGGCTGCGGAAAGCGGCGGAGTCCTCACATTCTCGGATGTGTCCTTTACGTATCCGGGCGCGGAGTCGCCGGTGCTCGAGCATATCTCCTTCACGGCGAGGCCGGGACAGACGACAGCGATCATCGGTTCTACGGGCTGCGGAAAATCTACGCTGATCCACCTGATCCCGCGCTTCTATGACGTCACGGAGGGCAGCATTACGCTGGACGGGATCGATATCCGGGAGCTCAGCCAGAAGAAGCTGAGGGGCTGCATCGGCTATGTGCCGCAGAAGGGGATCCTGTTCTCGGGAACTGTGGAGAGCAACCTGAAATATGCCGGAGAACAGGTCACGGACGCGGACATGGAGTCCGCGGCGGAGATCGCGCAGGCGGCTGAGTTTATCGGGGCGAAGAAAGCCGGCTACCAGTCGGAGATCGCGCAGGGCGGCTCCAATGTGTCGGGAGGACAGCGGCAGAGGCTGTCCATCGCCAGAGCCATCGCGAAGCATCCGCAGATCTTCCTGTTCGACGATTCTTTTTCCGCCCTGGATTACAGGACGGATGCGGCGCTCCAGAGCGCCCTGGCCAGACAGATACAGAATGCGACGGTGATCATTGTCGCGCAGAGGATCTCCACGATCCTGCATGCGGATCAGATCCTTGTCATGGAGGATGGGTGCATCGTCGGAAAGGGAACCCACAGGGAGCTGCTTGAAAATTGTCAGACGTATCTGGAGATCGCCCGCGGACAGCTGTCCGAGGCCGAGATCCGAAGCGCGCTGGAAGGAGGGAACGCAAATGCCTGAGAACAGAAGACCTGCGCGCAGGCGCGGGCGCATGCCGGGCGAAAAGGCGAAGGATTTTAAAGGGACGCTCCGGAATCTGCTGCGCTACATGGGGGCTTATAAGATCGGAATCGCCCTGGTAGCGGTTTTTGCGGTCGTCTCGACGATCCTGAACGTGATCGGGCCGAAGATCCTCGGCAATGCCACGACAGAGCTGTTTAACGGCCTGATCGCGAAGCTCTCCGGCACCGGGAGCATCGATTTCGGCAGGATCGGCGGCATCCTCATGGGCCTGATGGGAATCTATGCCCTGTGTGCGCTGTTTTCCTTTATACAGGGATGGGTCATGACGCAGATGTCCCAGAAAATGTGCTTCCGGATGCGCAGGGATATCAGCGAAAAGGTTAACCGCATGCCGTTGGCGTATTTTGAGCGCAATTCGGTGGGAGATATCCTTTCCCGCATCACCAACGATGTGGATACCCTGGGCCAGACGTTCAACCAGTCCATCACGCAGCTGATCACCTCGGTGTGCACGCTTGTCGGCGTCCTGGTGATGATGCTGTCCATCTCCCCGCTCATGACGGTGCTCACGATCCTGATCCTTCCGATTTCCATGGTGTTCGTGATGACGATCGTGAAGAAATCGCAGAAGTACTTCATCGCGCAGCAGAATTATCTGGGCATGATCGACGGACAGATCGAGGAGACCTTTGCCGGCCACGATGTGGTGAAGGCGTTTAACCGCGAGAACGCGGAGCTGGAGGAGTTCAGAAAGACGAACGGGATCCTGTTTGAGTCGGCGTGGAAGAGCCAGTTCCTGTCCGGCCTGATGATGCCGGTCATGAATTTTGTCAG
>CANRBX010000065.1 GCA_947628955.1 uncultured Lachnospiraceae bacterium
TGGAGAGTTATCGAAGTGGTCATAACGAGCCGCACTCGAAATGCGGTTGTCCGTTCCGGGCACGTGGGTTCGAATCCCACACTCTCCGTTAGGCAAAGCGGACAAGCCCCTCAAAACCGAGGGGCTTGTCCTGCGTTCTGCTGTGGGAGCTGCCGCAGAATAATTCCATTTTTTCTTATCCGACCCGGAAGCGGCTCTTCTCTCCTCCGGCCTCCGCCACTATGCTTTCAATCGAATAGTGCACCATGTCGCTGACCGCGTTCTCTGTGTAGAACGCCATGTGCGGCAGCATCAGCACATTCGGCATATCCTTCAGGATCGACATCTCCCGGTGCCCGATCAGCTTGTACTTGTAATCCCCGTAGAAAATTCCGAGCTCGTTCTCTATCACGTCGAGAGCCGCTGCGCTGACCTTGCCCTGCTCCAGCGCGTCGATCAGAACCGGCGTGTCGATCACGCTGCCGCGCGAGGTATTCACGATCACGACGCCGTCCTTCATCTTTGCCAGTGATTCCCGGCACACGATATGGTGCGTGCCGTCCACCGCCGGCACATGGAACGTGATCACATCGCTCTCGGCGAACAGCGTATCGCGGCTGACATACTCCGCATACTGCTTCACGCTCTCCTTCTCGTACGGGTCGTTCGCCAGGATCCGGCAGCCGAAGCCGCTCAGGTTGCGGATCACGTGCTCACCGATCTTCCCGGTGCCGATGACGCCGACGGTCAGCCCGCCGATCTGCCGCCCGATGCTGTCCTTCAGCGAATAGTCCATGCCGTCGGCGCGCTTCATGATCATCTTCATCTTGCGCAGCGCCATCAGGATCAGCATGACCGTATAATCCGCTACGCTTCCGGTCGAATAGGCGACATTGCTCACCGTAATGCCGTACCGCTTCGCGGCCTCCACATCCACATGGTCGTAGCCGATCGTCCTCGTCGAGATATGGCAGACGCCCATCTCCTTCCACACCCGGATGATGTCCTCCGTGATCGCGGTCGTGATCACGCTGACCCCCGCGCATCCCTGCGCCAGGCGGGCGTTCTCCGGATCCGGCGCCTCGCGGCAGGCGATCACCTCCACGCCGTACTGCTCCGCAAATTTCTCAAAAAATGATGCCTCGTCAAAATCCCTGTAATTGTATGCAACAATCTTCAGTGCCGCCATACTTCTGTACTTCCTTTCCTTTTGTTCATTTCTCTTTTGAACAGTTTACCCCCTTTTTCCGGGAAAGGCAAGGCAAATTGCAGGCGGGCGCCATTTTGCGGTTTTCCGGCGCCGCTTTCGCCGTTTTCGGGCATCGCCTTCGCGGCCTTCCGGCGCTGCCTTCGCCGTCTTCAGGTATCGCCTTCGCGGCCTTCCGGCACCTCTTTCAGCACACCTCGTTCTCCAGCGGCAGGCCCTGCTCCCATGCGCGCGCATTCTCAAGCGTCGTCTCTGCGATCGCCTGCAGCGCCTCCCGCGTAAAAAACCCCTGGTGCGAGGTGATCACCACATTCGGGAAGGCCAGAAGCCGCGGAACGGTCTCGTTCGTGATGATGTCGTCCGAGAGGTCCTCATAGACCATCCCGGTCTCCTGCTCATACACGTCGAGCCCGACCCCCGCAAATTTTTTGCCGCGCAGCGCCTCCAGAAGCGCCTCCGTGTCGATCAGGCCGCCGCGCGAGGTGTTGACGAGCACCGAAGTGTCCTTCATCAGTGCGATCGTGTCCCGATTGATCATATGGTACGTCTCATGAAACAGCGGGCAGTGCAGCGACACCAGATCCGAGCGGCGCAGCAGCTCTTCAAGCTCCACATATGCGGCCCGGTCTCTGAGATCCGGGGCCTGGTATTTGTCATACGCGAGGATCTTCATGCCGAAGCCGCGGCAGATGTCGATCATCGCCCGGCCGATCTTTCCGGTGCCGACGATCCCAGCCGTCCCCTGATAAAAATTCCGGCCAAGCAGCCCGGTCAGGGAAAAATCGTTGATGCGCACCTTCGTGTAGGCGCGGTGCAGTCTCCGCACGGACATCAGCGCAAGTCCCATCGCGTGCTCTGCGACCGCCTGCGGACTGTAGCCCGGCACCCGCAGCACCGTGATCCCGCACTCCCTCGCGGCCTCCAGATCCACATTGTTGTATCCGGCGCAGCGCAGCAGCAGAAGGCCGACGCCCAGCTCCCGCAGCTTCTCCAGCACCGGCCGCCCCAGATCTGAGTTTACAAACGCGCAGACCGCGTCGTAGCCGTCCGCCAGCACCGCCGTTTCCGGGTTGATGTTCGCCTCAAAAAAGTGAATGTCGCACGAAAAAGAATCCGGCCCTTCCCCCTTTGCCAGAGGCTCGAACCAGATCCTGTCGTAGTCTTTCGTCCCAAAAAATGCAATCTTCATGCCGCGCCCTCCTTTACAGCAGACCGTTCTGAAAAACAGTCCTTTCTGTAAAGTGTTCCCCGCGCGGCACAGAATTATGTCTTCAGTTAAAATATACCAGATCCTCATCCGGAGCGCCGGTCAGCTCATAATCTTCTCCGTAAAGCACCGGCCCTTCCTCCCCGTACTCCGAAGAATATTCGTATTTTATCGTCGCCGTCAGCCAGATCCACTGTCTGGACTTGAGACGGTCCGTAAATCTGCTCTTGCACAGGCAGCCGACAAAACGGATATCGTCCGCACAGCAGGTCATCGCGTTGCGGCCGGGCACAAACACTCCCTCCGGAAACTTTCTCGATTTCATGACCTTCGCGCGGAAGCGAACCTTCTTTCCCTCATAGCGCTCCCTGGACTCAAACACGTCCAGATACCACAGGCCGTAGTCGATGTCGTCGACCCGGATCACATCTGCGTTCAGGTCGTACGGCGGCTGCTCCATCCCGGGATCGATCGGATCCCCTTCCTCGTCCTCAAAGCAGACCATCGCCCGCGGGTTCAGCCCGCGCACCGTGCGCCTGTAGGAATGCAGATCCATCTCCCTGGTGCAGCGGTTGAATATAACCATCTCCGTGTACAGAAACAGATTGCTCAGTATGCTGCGCATGTTATTCAGGTAAACCGGGAAGGTGCTCCCGTCCACAATGGTGATCACCTGCGCGATCTCCATGCTGAACGGCATCTGCGGGCCGAACAGCCACTTGCAGTCCCACATGCCGTTCATCTCAATAAAAATGCGCTTCGGCTTGTAATGCTTTTCGCAGGTCTTCAGAAATTCCGCGTGAAATTCCTCTTCCTCCTCCACAGTGATGACCGAAATATTCATTTCCGCCAGCGCCTTCTCATCGTATTCTTCCTCGCCCTCCTCGCAGAGGATCAGCAGCCCGCGCTGGCCGTCGTCAAAATCTCCCCCGTCCAGCACATCCCGCAGAAACGAAGTCTTGCCGCCCTCCAGAAACCCGGTAATCAGATAAATCGGAATCTGCAGCATCATCTGTCACCCCATCCCTCGTTAATAATATCTTTTCAAATCCTCCCGCCCAACAGGCGGGGCAGCGCCAAAAGTCCGGCGGACTTCCGCGCGCTCTCGCAGTCCGAACAGCTGCGCGAACGCCCGCTCAAAGTCACTGGACTGCTGCGCGCTCTTACAGTCCGAACAGCTGCGCAGGCGCCCGCTCAAAGTCACCGGACTGCTGCGCGCTCTTACAGTCCGAACAGCTGCGCGAGCGCCTGCTCGTTGAGATTTGAGCCAATCACACAGAGCCTTCCCGTGTAATCTGCTGCGCCGCTGCGCACCTCGTACTCTCCCGGAACAAAATCAAAGTGGATCCAGGAGCCGTCTGCGCACGGAAGCATCCCCTTGGCCCTGAGCACCACTCCGTAAGCCTCCGACTCATCCAGCGACTTCAGGATCTGGCCGAGCTCATCCTTCGTGTACTGCTTTGGCGTCTCGCGTCCCCAGGAGGTGAACACCTCATCCGCATGGTGGTGATGATGGTCATGGTGATCGTGCCCGCACCCGCAGTGTCCGTCATGGTCATGATCGTGATGATGATCGTGCTCATCGTCATGGTCGTGATGGTGTTCATGATCGTCATGGTCATGCCCACACCCGCACTCTTCCTCATGATCGTGGTCATAATGATGATCGTGCTCGTCGTGATCCTCATGGTCGTGATGATGTTCATGCTCGTCGTGATCGTGCCCGCACCCGCACTCTTCCTCGTGGTCATGATGGTGCTCATGCTCGTCGTGATCGTGCCCGCACCCGCACTCTTCCTCGTGGTCATGATGGTGCTCATGCTCGTCGTGATCGTGCCCGCACCCGCACTCTTCCTCATGATCGTGGTCGTGATCGTGATGGTGCTCATGCTCTTCCTGCAGCAGCATCTCCGCCAGCACGTCTGTCCCCTCCATCGCGCTCAGCATCTGCGCGCCGGTCAGGCTGTCCCAGGGGGTCGTGACGATCACGGCCTTCGGATTCTTCTCGCGGACCAGCTCTGCCGCCTGCAACTGCTTCTCCTCCGAGAGCTTCTGCGTCCGGCTCAGAATGATCGTCGCCGCGCTCTCCACCTGATTGTTGTAAAATTCTCCAAAATTCTTCATGTACATCTTAATCTTGGATGCGTCTGCCACAGTCGTCAGCGCGTTCAGCACAAGGCCGGCCTCATCCGCCGCATCCTCCACTGCCTTCCTCACATCCGAGAGCTTGCCCACTCCGGACGGCTCGATGATGATGCGGTCCGGCGCGAATTTCTCCGTCACTTCCTTCAGGGCCCTGCCGAAATCGCCGACCAGCGAGCAGCAGATGCACCCGGAATTCATCTCCGTGATATTGATGCCCGCCTCCTTCAGGAAGCCTCCGTCGATGCCGATCTCCCCGAACTCATTCTCGATCAGAACGATCTGCTGTCCCGCAAACACTTCCTGGATCAGTTTTCTGATCAGCGTCGTCTTCCCCGCGCCAAGGAAACCGGAGATAATGTCTACTTTTGTCATTATAAACCACCCTTTTCTATTTAATATAATGAGTAATCAAAAACAGGCCGCGGTATTTACACGGTCGAAGCCGTCATAAATACTGTCAGCCTGTATAGTACACCAAAATCTGAAAGTTTGCAAGTTCCTGTTCCGGGAGGATTACCGTTTAAATTTCCCGAGAAATTCCCGGATCCTCGCGTGATCCGCGTCGAAGACCTCGTCCGGCCTGCCCTCCAGCGCCACAACGCCCTTGTCCATAAAAATGACGCGGTCCGAGATATCGCGGGCAAAGGACATCTCGTGCGTGACGATCACCATCGTGATCTGCAGATCTGCCAGAGACCTGATCACCTTGAGCACCTCGCCCGTCAGCTCCGGGTCGAGCGCCGAGGTCGGCTCGTCGAAAAACAGGATCTTCGGGTTCAGCGCAAGCGCCCGGGCGATCGCCACCCTCTGGCACTGTCCGCCGGAAAGCTGGCACGGATATGCGTTTTCCTTGTCCTCGAGCCCCATCTTTGCGAGGAGCTCCCGCGCCTCTTTGTACACCTCAGACTTATCCCGCTTCTGGATCGTGAGCGGAGCGTCCGTGATATTTTTCATTACCGAATAATGCGGGAACAGATTGAAGCTCTGAAACACCAGACCGAAATAGGAACGGATCTTCTTAGCCTCTTCTCCCTTTGGATACATTCTGCGGCCGTCCTCCCCGACGTACGCGGCGCGCTCCCCCATATACAGGATCTCCCCGGCGTCGATCTTTTCCAGCATTGTCGCGCAGCGCAGCAGCGTCGATTTGCCCGAACCGGACGGCCCGATGATAGAGAGGATCTCCCCCTCCTCCACGGAGAGCGAGATGTCCTTGATGACCTCCAGCCCGTCAAACTCCTTGCGGATATGATTCATTTCCAGCAGCCTCATTGCTTCCTCCTTTTTCTCCTGCACCGCAGGGCCCTCCGTCAGGCGTCATAATAGCTCAGCTTCTTTTCGATCTTCTCCATGCCGACCGCAACCACAAGGTTGAAAACATAATAGAAAATACCCGCAACCACAAACGGGATAAATGTCGTCTGCGCGGCAGCGATCTGCTTCGCAATCGTAAACATTTCCGCGTATGCGAGGGAAAAGCTCAGCGAGGTGTCCTTGACCAGCGTGATCACCTCATTCGTGATCGACGGGAGGATCCGCTTCACCACCTGCGGAAAGATAATGCGGAAAAAGCACTGCGTCCTGCTGTAGCCGAGCACCGTGGCCGCCTCATACTGGCCGACCGGCATCGACTCGATGCCGGAGCGGTAGATCTCCGCAAAATAGGCCGCATAGTTCACCGCGAATCCGATGATGATCGCCAGGAAGCGGTACGTGCCTCCGATGCGCATTCCGAACAGATAGTACGGTCCGAAATAGACGACCAGAAGCTGCAGCATCAGCGGCGTTCCGCGCATGATCGAAATGTAGATCTTTGTGATTCCCTGCAGCAGCCTGTTTTTGGACATCCGCCCGAAAGAAACCAGCAGGCCGAGCGGCAGGGAGAATACAAGGGTCAGAACAAAAATGCCCAGAGACTTGATCATACCGCTGCTCAGCTGCTCCAACATGACCGAAAATTTCATAACCTTCCTCTTCCTCCCGTCCCGCATCGGAAGCAGGCCCCGCCCGGTTCCGTATACAGCAGATGAGACTGCCGCAAATGTGACGCCAAGCGCTTCCGTGCCCGCTGCCCACATACTGCAACAGCCTCATATTCCTAAAATCCTGTGTCCGCGCCATGCATGCCGCAGACCCGTTATCCGCACTGCACATACGCAGGTTCATTTACCGCGCCCACATGCCGCAGGCTCATTTTCCGGACCGTGCTCACTTACCGCAGGTGCATTTTCCGGACCGCACGCACATGCCGCAGGCGCATCCGTATTTACTCTGCAGCTTCCTCTGTCTCCGTCTCTGCCGGCGTCTCATCCGGCACTGCCTCTGTCTCCGCCTCCGCAGAATCCGCCAGGCAGACCATGTCGGACAGTTCATACTTCTCTGCAAGCTCGTCAAAGGTTCCGTCCTCAAGCAGGACAAGCAGGGACTCGTTCACCTCGTCGCGCAGCTCCTCATTGTCAACCGCAAAGCCGATCGCATACTGCTCGGAATTGAGCGCCTCGTCCAGGATCGAGAAGCCTTCCTTGTCTTTGATCTGATACTGGGCAACGCCGATATCCATCGCCACCGCGTCCACGCTGCCGGCCTGCAGCTCTGCAAACGCCGTATTGTAGTCCGGGAACTCCTGGATGGAACCGAACGTAGCGCCGAGCTCCGCCTGGTCGCCTTCGCCGGTCAGCAGCTCGAGCGCCGCGGAAGCCGCCTGCGCCGCTACAACCTTGCCCTCAAGGCCCGCCAGATCCGTGATGCCGGAAGCGTCCGCCACAACGATCACCTGGCTGTTGTCCACGTACGGAAGAGACCATGCATAGTCGTCCTCACGGCCGTTCATCGTAAATCCGTTCCAGATGCAGTCGATCGCGCCCGAATTGAGCTCCATGTCCTTGGACTCCCAGGCAATCGGGGTCTTCACAAGCTCCCAGCCGCGGAGATCGCAGACTGCCTGCGCCATCTCCAGGTCAAATCCGGTGTACTCACCGTTCTCATCCATGTATCCGTACGGCGGGTACTCCGCGTCAAATCCTACGGTAAAGGTCGTTCTCTCATCTGCCATCGCAGCAGTACCAATCACCAGAGAAGCCACTGCCGCCGCCGTCATCAGGCAAAACATCTTCTTTTTCATAATTATCCTCCATTCTGTCCGGCACCCATCTGCCGCGCGTTCTTTGCTGTGGTAACACTCTACCATGCTAAATTGCATGTCTATACTAACAAAATTAGCGGCTGCTGTCAAGAACGAATCTGCAGCAGCCGCATAAAGTCTCTACCATCGTTACTGTCCGGATCAGGCCGAAGCATTTGCATATCCAAACTGCCTGTTACCCTAAAGAACCGGCTTCGCGTCGCCAGTCACAAAGTGAGCAGCAGCGGTCATTCGCCGGCCCGCGCCAGTTTCCTTCTGTATCCGAGGATCCAGATGCCAAACAGGATCATCCATCCCATCTTTCCGATCGCCCCGGTAATCCCGGTGATCTCCGCATTCACAATGCCGGAGAGCAGGGTGACAATTGAGAGCAGTGACAGGATGATGTGGAGCGCCGCCACATATGCGGACGCTTTTCCGTAGCTCTCGCCCATATTGCTGTTCTGGCGGCACGTCTTCAGCGTCGCGAGGAAGCAGAAATAATACATGATCACCATCATGATGATGACGACCGTTATAACCAGTATCGCCGCCGCCATTAAGATCATCGGCCGCTCACCGGACACCCAGGCAGCGATCATGACTGCCACGGAGAGGATGAGCACCACCAGCATGATCAGGCACGCGCAGACCATCCGGAGTATGACGACCGCCCTCGTGAGAGCGAACCCGCTCCCCGACATTTTTTCCCGCGCGGTCCTCGCGTTGACCACGATCATCCACAGCCCGATGCAGAACAGAAGGTCCGGGATGCATATCGCAAAGTCCGCCAGGATCACGTCGCCGGAATCAAGCGCCCTGAGCAGCGAAGCCGCCATGTGGAAATATCCGCTGATCTGGCCCGGCATGCCCGTGTCGCCGATCAGCCTGACCAGCTGGGAATAATTCAGCTCCTTCATAAAGATCGCCAGGATCGAGCTTATCAGGTAAACGGTAAATAAGAGCGCAGCCAGAAGAAACAGGGGGGATCTCAGCGCGCTCCGCGACGCCTCCATCACCCTGCGCGACCGGAAATCCGCGGCCGCCGGGCGCTCCTGCCCTGCCGCCGGTCTGCCCTGACGTCTCTGACCCGAGGGCGCCTGCCGTCTCGGTTCGCCGGACGCCGGCCTTGCCGGGCGGCCCTGTCTGCTGTCCGCCGCCTGATTCGCCGGGCGTGCAGCCCTCTGCGGGCGGCTCTCCGAAAGACGTTCCCCGGACAGGCGGTTCTCAGGCGGACGGCCCTGAACCGTCCTGCGGATCGTCCCCTGATCTGCGTACATCTCGGAGCCTCCCTGCGTCAGCTCCTGCTGGCCATATATCTGCGGTCCGCTCCTCGTTCTGCGCGGCGGACGGTTTCCCGCCGCTGTCCGGGAAGTACGGTCTGCGCCCCCGGCCTGCGCGCCCGGACACTCCTGCTGCGCCTGCGTCTGCACCGGTTCCTTCTTCGGCTCCTCCGCCGTTTCTTCCGGAGCGCTCTGCTCAGATAAATCCGGCTCCGACAGATCCTTCATTCCCTCCGGAATATCCTCGGACGCCTCTGTATAACGATTCCCACACACGCTGCATACCGTGCTGCTGTCGTCGTCTGTATTTCCGCAAATAATGCACCGTTTCATTTTATAACTCGCTCCTTCTGACTCTTCTGCTGCACGGTCAGAAACTGACCTGCACGGCTCACTGCCTCCGCGGACATTTTACCATAGTCTATTTGCAAGGGCAAGCAAAAAACCGCCTCTTTTGTGAATAATCCCCAATTTTGCCGCATTTTTCCCTTTTTCTCTTACTCTGCCAGAAGCTTTTCCAGGCTCACGAGCTTCACGCTCAGCACGAAGATCTCGGCCGCCAGCTTCAGCTCGTCCGGCTCCGGAAACGACGGCGCGATGCGGATATTGCTGTCCTTCGGGTCTTTTCCGTACGGGAACGTCGCCCCCGCGCCGGTCATGATGACGCCGGCCTCTTTGCATTTTGCCACGATCTTTTTCGCGCAGCCTTCCAGAGAATCAAAGGAAATAAAGTATCCGCCCTTCGGCCTCACCCAGCTGCCGATCTCCAGGCCGCCCAGCTCGCGGTCAAGCGTGTCGAGCACCGCCTCAAATTTCGGGCGCAGGATGTCGGCGTGCTTATGCATGTGCTCGTGCACTCCGGCCATGTCCTTAAAGAAGCGCACATGGCGCAGCTGGTTCAGCTTGTCATGGCCGATCGTCTGATAAAACATGGCCTTCCTGGCGTCGGCGAGATTCGCCTCGGAGGCCGCCATCGCCGCGATGCCCGATCCCGGGAAGCTCACCTTGGAGGTTGAGATAAACTTGTATACCATGTCCGGATTCCCCGCCTTTTCGCACTCGGTCAGAAGCTCGAGGATCACGTCCTGATCGTCCTTGTACAGGTGATGGATCGAGTACGCATTGTCCCAGAAAATGCGGAAGTCCGGGGCCGCCGGCTTCAGGTGCGCGAATCTTCTGACCGTCTCGTCCGAGTAGGAGATGCCCGTCGGGTTCGAATACTTCGGGACGCACCAGATTCCCTTGATCAGCTCATCCTCTGACACCAGCTTCTCCACCATGTCCATATCCGGCCCGGTCTGAAGCAGGGGCACATTGATCATCTCGATGCCAAAAAACTCCGTGATGCCGAAATGTCTGTCGTATCCCGGCACCGGGCAGAGAAATTTCACCTTTTCCAGCTTGCCCCACGGCGTATGTCCGCAGACGCCCATCGACATGGCGCGCGCAACGGTATCAAACATCACATTCAGGCTTGAATTGCCGTAGATCAGGATATTTTTCTCCGGCACCTCCGACATGTCGGCCAGAAGCCTGCGCGCCTCGGGGATGCCGTCCATGATTCCGTAATTTCTGCAGTCCACGCCGGCCTCGCACTTCATGTCCGCGCTGCTGTTCAGCACATCCATCATCCCGTTCGCCAGATCGAGCTGGGCCTTGGACGGCTTTCCCCTGGACATGTCGAGCTTCAGTCCTTTCGCCTTGATCTCCTGAAATTTGGCCTCCAGCGCAGCCTGCTCTTTCAGGAGCTCCTCTCTTGTCAAATCCCTGTACGCCTTTTTCATAATGTCTCCTCCTCAATTTGCTGTTATGGTCAGATAATGCCATACAGACGTCTTTATAGTACGGACATTTGTCCGCGTATAAAAACTCACTTTTTCTATTTTATCGCCCGGCCCCTGTTCCGTCAAGCTTTTTTATTCCTCTTTGCGCGAATCTGTTAAGACAGGTTACTGTTCAGCCCAGGCCGAAGCACTTGCTGCTGAGGCCGTAAGAAAGTGATCCAGGAGGCAGTTTGGGCCTCGCGAAGCGAATTTGCATGCCCAAACTGCTGGTTATTGGTCACGGAGTGGGCAGTAACCAAGGTAGCGCGAAATCTCCGCCGCATCCTCTATCTCCAGATCGCGCTCTCCGGCCAGCGATTCCAGATGGTGCCGGAATTCGTGCAGGAGCACTCTGCGGATCTGCGCGCGCAGGTCTTCATCGGAGTAATACCCGTAGCACTGCGCAAAGGATCCGTAGTAGAGCACGATAAACCGCCCCAGATAGCGGTCTCTGTGATATTCTCCCATAACAAAAAGGTCGTGATCCCGCGCAGCCGGGTGCAGCCGGCTGCCGCTTCTGACCATGACCCCTCCGTTCAGTTCCCGGAAAAAATCCTCCGGGAACGTGTTCGTAATTTCCAGAGCCGCCGCCTCAAATTCCTCCAAAGAAAACATAAACGGCTCCTCTCTGCCTTATCTGCGGATGTCAAGGAGCTTATTCTTCAGCTCAAACTCCATCCGGTTCAGCTCTTCCTCCGCCGCGCGGCGCTTCTGGCGCCCTTCCTCCTGGATCCTGACCACCTCGTCGAGCGTGGAGATCAGGGACGCGTTTGTCGCCTGCAGAGTCTGAATGTCCACAATTCCGCGCTCAGATGCCTTCGCGCTCTCCACCGTCGCCACTTTGAGCTTCTCCGCGTTTTTCTTCAGAAGCTCGTTCGTCATGTCGGTCACTTCCTGCTGCGCCCTGGCCGCCTGGTTCGCATGCTCGACGCCAAGCGCAATGACCATCTGGCTCTTCCACAGCGGGATCGTGTTGACGATCGTCGTCTGGATCTTTTCTATCATCAGCGTGTCTCCGGACTGCACCAGCCGGATCTGCGGCGCCGTCTGGATGGAGATCATTCTGGTCAGCTCCAGATCGTGGATCTTCTTCTCAAAGCGCGTGCACATTTCCTCCAGATCCTTCGCCGCCTGCGCGTCCTCCGGGAGACCGCTCTTCTGCGCCCTTCCCACCGCCTCCGCAAGCTCGGTCGCGCGTATCTCCTCCAGGCGTTTCCGGCCCGCGAGAATGTACATGGACAGCTCCTTGAAATAGGTCAGGTTCAGATTGTACATATTGTCGAGCATCGCGACGTCCTTCATAAGCTGCACCTGGTGCCCTTCCAGCACCTCGCAGATCCTCTCGACATTCGCCTCCGCCCTGTCATATTTTGCCTTCATCGCAGAAAGCTTGTTTTCCTGTTTTTTAAAGAAGCTGAAGAATCCCTTTTCCTCTTCGTCCACATCAAAGCTCTTCAGCTCCGTCACAAGGCCGGAGATCATGTCACCGACCTCCCCAAGGTCCTTCGTCTTTACGCTTTTCAGCGCATTTTCCGAGAAATCCGCCATCTTCTTCTGCGTGCCGATCCCGTACTGCAGGATCCCGTTGGTATCGTGCAGATCGATCTTCTGGCTGAACTCGTCCACCATCTTCTTCTCATCCTCGGTCAGGATATCCTCCGTGAGCTGCGGTTCTGCGGGGGCCGGATCCTTCTCCGGGGCGGCTTCGGCCTTCGCACCTGCATTCTGTGCCTGAAGCTCTGCCTCCTGCGGTTCGGGCGCGCCAAACGTCAGTACCGGCGCCGGCGCCTCTGCAAACTCTTTCGATCTGTCACTCATTCTTTCTTCCTCCCTGCTGTTTTCTCTCAAAATCATTTCCGGTCAGCCCATCCTGGGCCATCATCGTATTCAGCACCGTAATATCGGAAGAGATATCCCACGCCCTGTCCTCGAAAAAGCTGTCCAGCAGATTCTCAAACGCCGTATTGATCGTGTCAAGAGCGCCCTCTATCTCTCTCTGTGTCTTCTCAATATTCTGTCCGCGGATCGGCTGCGCGTTCATCTCGCAGTAGGCGTCGAGCAGCTTTCTGGTCGTCGGCAGGTAGTAGCTCATCATCTTTCTCAGATCCCCGGCCACGGACGGATTTTTCTCGGTCTCCCGGAAAATCCTCGTGATCACGAGTTCCAGCCGATCCAGCTTGGCCGACATCTGCGGATCCTCAATCTTTTCATTGCACTCCTGCACATGGCGGATGTATTTCCTGCCCTCTTCGATCAGCTCCCGGCACTCCGGCGTCAGAGCGCGGCTGTCCTTCCGCTCCTGCGCAGCGTCCGCCTTCTCTTCCGCCTCTTTCTCCTGCTTCCGGGCCCTCCCGGCGGATTCCAGGAGATCCTTCTCCTTCTCCGCCTCCAGATAGCGCTGGTACGCGGTGTGATCCGTGATGAGCGTCTCCTCCCTGCGGTCCAGGTATCCTTCCTTAAAATACCCGCGCTTGATCATATCCCGCACATCCCTGCGGACAAATTTCATGTTCCTGCCCACCGCGCCGGCGAGCTCCTCCAGCATGCAGCTCGTCCTGTCGCCGATCACCTCCACATATCTGCGAAAGCGTTTCGCCATGTTCAGCTGCTCCGCGCCCCTGGACGCAATAAAAAAATTCACGATGGTCAGCAGGGCCAGTATCAGGATCGGAAGGATCAGGTCTGCGCCGGTCGTAAATGAGACGATCGCCACAATGGCAAGAGAAAGTCCCAGAATCCCGCCCATGCCGCAGCCAAACCATTTCAGCGCCCTGCCCATGAGCTCCCCGGGGGCCTTCACCCTGGCCGGCAGAGATTTCCCGGAGGGGCGCTCTGCCATCTGCTGCCGATGCTTCTCCTGCAGCCTGCGCCTGATCTCATCTGCCGCCGCGCGGTTCGAATATTCCCGGCCCGCGGTCCTGACCTGCCCCGACGTCCCGGCGCCGCCCGCGCCCGAAGATGTCTCCTGCCTCCGCGTCCCGGCGCCGCCCGCTGCCTGCCCTGACGTCCACGCGCTGCCCGCGCCCGAAGACATTCCCTGCCTCTGTGTCCCGGCGCCGCCCGCTGTCTGCCCTGACGTCTGCGCGCTGCCCGCGCCCGAAGACATTCCCTGCCTCTGCGTCCCGGCACCGCCTGCTGTCTGCCCTGACGTCTGCGCGCTGCCTGCGCCCGAAGACATTCCCTGCCTCTGCGTCCCGGCGGCGTCCGCGGCCTGCCCTGCTCCCGGCGTGCCTCCCCGGGCCAGATTTTCCTTCAGCGCCGACTGGATCCCGTCCACCGTACTGTTCACTACGTTAGTGATCGTACTGCTGAGCTGGGAAAAGTCCCTGCTGTCCACCGCGTCCTGCACGAGCTGCCTGATCTGTTCACCTGCCTCATACCAGTCTCTTTTTTCCATAATTCATGTCTCCCTGTTCATTTGTTCTGAGTATATCACCTTCATGTTTATCCTGCAAGAATCAATCCCGCAAAACGGCGAAAGGAACCGAAAACAGCCGGCCATGTAAACGGCCACGTAAAAAGGAAGGGAGCCCACTGTTGCCAGTGGACTCCCGTGCTCTCAACGTCTGTTCTGTTTTTGTATGCCCTCATCTGGAGCCGTATCTTCCCGGCGGCGTCTCTTACAGATATCTTCTCGCGCATACCGGCGTGCGGTATCCGTAGTCAGAGATGATGATGCCCGTCGTCGAGCTGCTCGCATGCACTACCTGTCCGTTGCCCATGTAGATGGTCACATGTCCGATCCCGCCATGGCCTTCATAGAACAGGAGGTCGCCCGGCTGAAGATCGTTCAGGCTGACCGGTGTGCCGCATCCGGACTGTGCCGCCGCGTTGTGCGGAAGGCTGATCCCGAAATTCGCGTACACTGACATCGTGAATCCGGAGCAGTCCGCGCCGTTTGTCAGGCTTGTGCCGCCCCATACATACGGGTTGCCGACAAACTGTGTCGCGTAATCTACCACCTGCTGCCCGAGCGAAGAACCGCTGCTCTCCGTGTAAGTACTCTCAGTATAAGAAACCTCCGTATAGGTGTCCTCATAATCGTCCATTGCCTCTGCCGCCGCTGCTGCAGCTGCCGCGTCTGCTGCGGCCTGCGCCGCCGCGTCCGCCTGGATCTGCGCCTGATACTCTGCCTCTGCCTGCGCCTGGGCCTGAGCGTCCGCCGCCGCCTGCGCATTCAGGAACTCCTGGTAAGCTGCCTGCGCCTGGGCTGCCGCATCGATGACTGCCTGCTCATCCGCCTGCTGTGTCGCCGCATCCGCCGCTGCCTGAGCGTCCAGATATGCCTGATACTGGGCGTCTGCCTGAGCCTGCGCGTCCGCCGCTGCCTGGGCCTCCGCCTGAACCTGGTACTGCGCGTCCTGCGCCGCCTGCTGCGCCTGATACTCTGCATCCCACGCCGCCTGCTGCGCCGCTGCCTCCTGAGCTGCGAGCGCATCCAGATATGCCTGTTCTGCCGCAGCCTGCTCTGCTTCCTGCTGTGCCAGATAATCCAGCCACTCCTGATCCAGTCTCTCCTGCTCTTCCTCCAGCGTCTCTCCTGTCGCATAGTAGGTATCATATCCTACATAATATGCGTTGACATAGCCGTATGCGTCGCCGCCCAGGGCAACCTTCATCCAGTCGCCGTCGTACTCGACAACCTCCAGCTCATCTGTGCTGTAGACCATGCCGATCTGCTCGGACGCCTCATCCGGCTCGGCGCGGACCGTGAGCGCCTCCGCATACACGGTAGCTACATTGTACGCAACCTCCTCGGCGATCTCCTGTGCCGCCGTGCCCGTCGCAAAATAATCTGCCTTCACATATCCGACTGCGTTTCCGGACTCAACCTCATACCAGTCGCCGACCTGGCTCAGGATCGTAACCGAATTGTTATTATAAATCTTGCCAACCGGCTCGCTGTCCGCGCTGGCACTGCTTCTGATATTGATATAATCGTCACACTGGGCAAAAGCAATCTCCCCGCTCATGCTCGTGTCCACCACCGGCTCGGTCTCCGGCGCCTCGGTCTCTTCCGGCGTCTCATCTGCCAGTGCCGACGCCTCCGGGATCGCCTCGCTCTCCGGTGCCTCCGACGCGTCTGTCCCCTGCGCGGCATCGTCCGAAGCCGCATCCGCCAGCGCCGACGCCTCCGGGATCATCTCGGTCTCCGGCGCCTCTGTCCCAGCAGATTCACTCTGAACAGCCTCCGTCTGAATGCTCTCTGTCTGAGCAGCCTCTGTCTGGACAGGTGCGATCGCCGCGTCAATCCCCACCGGCGAAATCGTCTGCGTCTCCGCTTCCGTTTCTTCTGCTGTCTTCACCGGCATCTCCGCTCCAAAACCTGCGAGCGTCATCTCCCCAGCCGCAAAAGCAACAGAATTCATTCCTGAGAATGTCATTCCCGCCGTCAGGCAGAAAGCTGCAGCTTTTAATGCTCCTTTTTTCATTACTTATCCCTTCCTCCAAAACATTTCGTTTCCACTTATTACAAATTTATTACATTTATTACGCCCATATCATAACAAATGTAAACTTCTATGTCAAGCTATTTAATAAATTTTTTAATTTTTTTCGAAGAAATAAGTAATATTTATGGAAGAGCCTTTTTTACAGGGTGTTCAGATACGCCTGAACCGACGTGATCGCATTCGCCCCGTCGGAAACAGCCGTCACAATCTGCCGTAATTGCTTGGTTCTCACATCTCCCGCCGCAAAGATCCCCGGAATTTCCGTTTTTCCGTCCTCGCCGGCTATGATATAGCCGCCTTCATCAAGTTGTAATATATTTGTAATGAATCCTGTATCTGGTATTGTGCCCACGGCAATAAACAGCCCGTCCACATCCAGCATCCGCTCCGAGCCGTCCTTTTTATTCCGGATCTTCAGGCAGTCCAGATGGTCGTCCCCCACGATGCCGATCACCTCCGTGTCCCACAGAAATTCCACATTCTCGTGCTTTTTCAGCTGCTCCTGCAGGATCGCGGCTGCCCGCAGCTCGTCCCTCCTGTGGATCAGGAAGACCTTCGCACACCCTCTCGCAAGAAACAGCGCATCCTCGGCCGCAACATCCCCGCCGCCGACCACCGCAACGGTTCTTCCCTTGAAAAATGCGCCATCACACGTCGCACAGTAGGAGACGCCCATTCCCGTCAGGTTCTCTTCCCCCGGCACTCCAAGCTTCCGGTGGCGCGCTCCCATCGCCAGCACAAGCGCGCGCGCCCGGTACTCCTCCCGGTCTGTGTAGACGACCTTGACGCGCCCTTCATCCTCAAGTTCAATGTGTCTTACTTCTATATTAATAAAGCGCGCTCCCAGCTTTTCCGCGTGCTCCCGAAACTTCATGCCCAGCTCGAATCCGCCGATCTCCGGCAGGCCCGGATAATTATCTACCTCGTATGTGTTTACAACCTGTCCGCCGCTCATATATTCCTTTTCAAGCACAAGCGCCGACAGCCTTGCCCTCTGCGCGTAGATCGCCGCTGCCAGTCCGGCAGGTCCCGAACCGACCACAATCACATCATAGATCATCTCATTCCTCCTTCTCATGATTATATGCACAGCCGCCTTCTGCGCACGGTCCGGGCTTCCGGGGCACCGGACGAAAGAGACGGCCATCCCCCACAGTATACCAGAAAAGGGATTGTTTGAAAAGATTGACAACGGTATTTTTCTCTGTTATATTATATATACTAAGGATAATAACTATTACTGATTTTGGCCCGGAACAATCCAAGGAGGGTATATGCCTGCACTGAAATACAGCCGGCAGCGCGAAGCTGTCAAGAAAGCACTCATGAACCGCAGGGATCATCCTACGGCGGACATGGTTTATACCAGCCTGCGCGAGACATTTCCGAACATCAGCCTCGGCACGGTCTACCGCAATCTCTCTCTGCTGGCCGGACTTGGCGAGATCAACCGCATCTCAACCGGCAACGGAGACGCGGAGCATTTTGACGGGAATCTCACGCCGCACCAGCATTTTATCTGCACGCACTGCCACCGGATCTACGACATGCAGGTCGAGTCAGCCGCTTCCCTGCTGGAGGAAGCGCAGAGGGCGGCGCCCGGCAGCGTAGAATCATGCCGGATGAATTTTTACGGCGTATGCCGGGAATGCATGCAGGCGCAGGACGCCGGCTGATCCACGGACGCGCGGCAGGAGGCGCCACTGTCCTGCTTTCCTCTTGACAGAAAGGGCGCGGGGTGTTATATTTTAAATCAGTAATATTTACTGATTTTGTCTGATCATGGAGATCCGTGATGCATTTTCTGGCGCTGCCCCGGCAGCCTCCGGGTGAGGTTCCCGGCAGCACCATAAAATAAATATTTAAAGAAAAGGAGATCAAAATTATGGCAAAGTATGTCTGTAAGGTATGCGGCTACGTTCACGAGGGAGATTCCGCACCGGAGCAGTGCCCGATCTGCAAGGCACCGGCAGAGAAGTTCGAACTGATGCAGGAGGGCATCACATGGGCATGTGAGCACGAGGTAGGCATCACTGCGGGCGTCAGCGATGAGATCATCGCAGGCCTGAGAGCAAACTTCGAGGGCGAGTGCACAGAGGTTGGCATGTACCTGGCAATGGCAAGAGTCGCTCACAGAGAGGGTTATCCGGAGATCGGCCTCTACTGGGAGAAGGCTGCATATGAAGAGGCTGAGCACGCTGCGAAGTTCGCAGAGATCCTCGGCGAGGTTGTCACCCCGAGCACCAAGAAGAATCTTGAGATGAGAGTCGCCGCTGAGAACGGCGCGACCGCAGGCAAGCTCGAGCTGGCCAAGATGGCGAAGGCTGCGAACCTCGATGCGATCCACGACACCGTCCACGAGATGGCGAAGGACGAGGCCCGTCACGGCAAGGCATTCAAGGGCCTGCTTGACCGCTACTTCGGCTGATCCGGAAACGGAGGGCCGGGAGAACCGGTCTCTCATGTTTTCACTCACAGCAAGATCCAATCATATATTTAATAAGGCCTGCGCGGCGCACGCGCAGACCTGCCTGAAATATTACGGAGGCAATCTTAATGAAAATCAGATTAGATAAGGCAATCGCCGAATTTGTACCGGAGAATCCGGCTGAAACCGCCGAGCTGCAGGCCCTCTGGGTAAGAATGGGCAACTGTGTCGGCAACAACAAGAGCCTGGAGCCGATCGGCATCTACATTCCTTCCGAAAAAAATGTGGCCCAGTTCCATATCAACGGCCTGACCGCTGAGGAAGAAAAAGCCGTTCCGGAGTTCATCGCTCCCTACAATACCGACGTGTACTGCTCCACCTGCAACAAGACGGTTCACGTAAAGAAGGGCGACCAGATCCCGATCTGCTGCGGCAAATTGATGGAGATTCTGGACTGATCCTTTATAACTGCTCAACTGCAGAAAACGGGCCGCCGCATCCACGATTCGCATGTCATGGGTGCCGCGGCCCGTTAATTTTGCGGAAAAATTGTCAAATTTTATTTTTCTTGACTTTTTTCATCAGGTACCTTATAACACTTCTTGACAGAAGTACAAAAAATTTTTTGAAAAACGCTGGTTTTTTCAGCTGGATTGTGTATAATACAAATAGAGGAGTACAGATCCTCTAAAAAGTATTCTTTCGCACTTTCAAAAGTGCTTTTTGGTCGACGAGACCACATG
>CANRBX010000066.1 GCA_947628955.1 uncultured Lachnospiraceae bacterium
CATACACCTGACAGGAAACGCAGACATCATTGTAAAGAAAAATAAAAAAAGTGCCAACGAGTACTTGACACAAACGTCCGGACTTTTTCTGTTGTAATCGGGGAACGGCTGGTCTATAATGGATGAAACTGCATGGCAGCACACTGCCGGCAGAAAACGTGCGCGCAAATACACAATATTCACCGAATGAGAGAACTCTATGAAAATTCTGGGACTGCAAAAACTGACGCTTCTTGATTACCCCGGGCACATCGCTGCGATCGTGTTTACGGGCGGCTGCAATTTCCGCTGTCCTTTCTGCCAGAACAGCTCCCTCGTCCTCTCGCCGGAGGCCGAACCGGAGATCAGCGAAGAGGATTTCTTCCGCTTTCTCCGCAAAAGGCGGGGGCTGCTCGACGGCATCTGCGTAACCGGCGGCGAACCCACGCTGCACGCGGATCTTCCGGAATTTCTCGCGTCCGTGAAGTCTGCCGGATATCTCGTGAAGCTCGACACCAACGGGACAAATCCCGCCATGCTCAGAACGCTTCTCGCCGACGGGCTTCTTGACTATGCCGCGATGGACGTCAAGGCCGGTTCGGCAAATTACGCCAGAGTATGCGGGCTCAGCCAGGCCGCGTCCGCGGGGCAGTCCCAGGACAGGGAGCCGGCCGGTCCGGAGCATTTTGAACGCCTTTTTCAGAGCGTCCGTCTCAGCGCAGAGCTTCTCTTCGGCTCGGACATCGAGTATGAATTTCGCACTACTGCTGTAAAGGGGCTCCACACCAGACAGGATTTTGAAGAGATCGCTTCCTGGCTCGCCGGCTGCCGCCATTACTATCTGCAGTCCTTCCGCGACTGCCCGGAGGTACTGCAGCAGAATCACCCCTTCTCCGCATTCCCTGCGGAGGAAATGCAGGAATTTCTTTCTCTTGTGCAGAAAAAGATCCCCCAGGCTGCCCTGAGGGGTCTCTGAGATCACGCGGCGCCCTGCTCCAGCTTCCGGCACCAGTAGCCGAACTCCTGGCCGGTATTCTGCCGCCCGCACATTTTAAAATCATCAAATCCGAACAGCCGCGCCATGTAAGTCTCATGCGGATTCCGGATGCCCGGGACGCCCAGCAGAAACGTCCCCTTGCCGGTCTTTCCGAGCAGCAGATGACGGTGCTGATAAAAAGCATGCTGGAGAAAGCTGCTCTGCCCCACCTTCCAGTTCTCCTGCTGCAGCCGGACAATGTCGCACGGCCTGATCATGACGCACTCCACAATCTCCGTATCCGTAAACGGCTGAAAATGCGTCCGCTTTCGGAGCAGCTCTTCTGCCAGGCATGTGTCCGGGGTTTCCTTCTCCCTCGGCTGACAGTCTCCGCCGTCGGCCGACTGACCCTCTACGCCAGGCAGAGCGGGGCCTTCCGGTTTCTGCGCTTCTGTTTTTTCTGCTTCTGCTCTCTGCATACTCGCTTTCTGTGCCTTTGTTTCCTGCACACTCACTTCCCGCACTTCCGTCTTCTGCGCCTCTGTTTCCTGCACACTCGCTTCCCGCACTTTGGCCTTCTGCGTTCCTGTTTCCTCTACTTCTGCCTCCTGTATCGCTGCTTCCTGCGTTTCTGCCTCCTGTATCGCTGTTTCCTGCGTTTCTGCAGATTCCGGAGGCAGACTCCCGCCCTCCGGTTTTGCTGCATCCATCGCCGCCACAGAATTTGTTTCCCAGGGCTCAGATACATTCACCTCAAGGTTATTCTTCTCCCGCACCGCTGCGTCCACCACTAAATCTGTCTTCCGGGACTCTGCCATATCCGCTGCAAAATCCGTCTTTCGGCCCGCCTGTCTTTCCTCCGTCCCGGCGTTCTTCATTTCCGGCACCGAATACTCTTCCTCCGGCACCGCCTGTTTTTCTTCCGCCCCGGCGTTCTTCATTTCCCGGCCCGCCTGTTCTTCCTCCGGCACCGCCTGTTTTTCTTCCGCCCCGGCGTTCTTCATTTCCCGGCCCGAATACTCTTCCTCCGGCACCGCCTGTTCCGCCTCTTTTTCCTCCGGCACCGGCGGCTCCGGCACAAAGCGCTCCGTGTCGATCCCCTCGTCGTCCCAGACGGTGATAAAGCAGCGCCCGTCCGCGCTCTCAGCCCATATCCCGGCGAAATCCTCCAGCCGGTACCGGCCCTTCCCGATCGGCGCATCTGCGCGAAACGCCCACTCTTCCACGACCTCCTGCACCGGCCGGATCGTGCCGATCGCAAATCCCGGCAGACCGCCCTTCTCGCGCACAAATCCGTAAACCTGTATCGGCGGAAGCGGGCGTGGCTCTGTCGTCAGCCGCAGCAGGATCCTCCAGACTCCGCTGCGCAGTTCCACCTTGGCAAATCCTGCATTTTTCTGCTTCTTTCCATTTATGTACTCGTAAAAATAGGCAATAAACCGCCTGTACTCCATTGGCAATCACATCCCTTCAAATACAGCTTATGCCTGTCCGGATGAGATTATGCCAGATTTTCCTTCTTTCTCCGTATTCCTCTCTTTTTCTGTCTCCCGTGGGATCCCGAACCAGAATTCCACACCGTTTTCCTGATTTTCCACGCCGCACACACCGCCGTGCCGGGCCACAATGCTCTTCACGATATAAAGGCCGAGCCCTGTGCCCTCCTCGCTGCGGCCGTCCCCCTGATAAAAGCTGTCCCAGATCCGGCCCACATCCTTCTCCGCGATTCTCTGCCCGTCATTGTAGACAGAAAACAGGACATACCTTCCATTTCTGTTTACAGAAACACGCACAGTGCCTCCTTCCGGCGTATAGCGGTACGCATTCATGAGAAAATTGTTGACCGCACGCCGGATGTTTTCCGGGTTCCCGCAGATATGGCAGCCCTCTTCCCGCTGCAGCACCGTCCGGATCCGCTTTCTGGCAAACAGCGGCGCAAACTCCCCGAAGGCAGCACCGGCCGTATCGCCCAGATCCATATGCTGCACCGGCAGGCGCTCAAGCCCTTCCTCCACGGAAAAAATCTGCAGCATGCTGGAGACCATATCGTTCATGCGCTCGATCTCATCCATCGCAGAATCGCAGTATTTCTGGCGTTTCTGTGCGTCCTGCGCAAGAGACAGGAGCTCCAGCTGCCCGGAGATGATGGCCAGCGGCGTCTTCAGTTCATGCGACACGTTGTTTACAAACCGTTTTCTGTGCTGCTCAAGCTCCGCCCTGCGCAGGTTGTCCTCCTGCAGAAGCTGATTGTAGGTCTCCAGGTCGCGGATGTAATTCTGCAGCTGTCCCGACATTTCGTTGATGCTCACGCCCAGCTCGTTCAGCTCCCTGTATTTCGTATGCTCCTGAAGCTTCTCTGAAAAATCCTTGTCCGCGATCTTCTGCGCCACGCGCGCCGCATCCTCCACCGGCCTGCCGATGCTGCGGGCAAGCGCGCGGACACAGACTGTTCCCAGGATCAGGATCACCGCAATGACAACGTACAGGACGCGTCTCGCGTACGAGGTGCTCCGGTTGGCCACATAGGAAGACTGGGTGATCATAATGTAAAAGGTGTTTTCCCCCTGCACGGCCGCTCCGCGCAGCACCACGCGCCCTCCGCTCGCCTCCATGTCCTCATACTTCGCCCTGGCATTTTCTTCATACCTGGCGATCCTCCTGCGTATCTGCTCCGGCTCCGTCTGATCCCCGGTGCTCTGCAGGGTCTTATTCGACGCGTACAGCAGGCGGAACTCCTTATCGCGGATCCGGAAGCGCAGGTTGTTATTCTCGTACGGCTCCAGAAAGCTCCCCGACTGCTCCTCCCACTCGTCCTCACCGGCGATGCTCTTGATCTGATTCTCCTTTTCACACAGCGCGGCAAGATCCTCCTTCAGGAGCAGTCCGTACACCTCCTCCATGATCCTGCACTGTTCCTTGATATACAGCTGCCGCGTCACGCCGGAGTAGAGGATCCCCACCCCTGCGGAGACTGCAGCCAGGAGCACGACAGCGATGATAAACAGCCTTCCGCTAATCGTCCTCATAGTCCTTTACCTCAAAACGGTACCCGATCCCATAGATCGTATCAATATATTTTGCCGCGCGGCCAAGCTTCAGGCGGATCTGCTTCACGATCGTGTCCACAGAACGGTCCGTCCCGCTGTAATCGATCCCCCAGATCTCATCCAGCAGATGATCCCTCGTCAGGACGATCTGCTCGTTGCGCATAAAGTACCGCAGCACCTCGTATTCCCGCGGGGTCAGGGGAAGCAGGCTTCCGTTCATGAAAATCTTGTGCGCCTTCTCGTCGATCGAGAGCACGCCGTAAGTCCTCCTGCGGTTCGGTTCCCTCATCCGCCGCAGCAGCGCCTCAATGCGCGCCTGCAGGACAGAGAGCAGAAACGGCTTCATCAGGTAATCGTCCGCGCCCAGGGAAAATCCGCGCAGCTGGTCTTCCTCGCTGCATCTGGCCGTCAGGATGATGACCGGAACGTTTGATTTCTCACGGATCCTGCTCAGCACGTCAAAACCGCTCACTGCAGGCAGCATCAGATCCAGAAGGACCAGATCCGGCCACTCTGCCTCGCCGGAGGCGAATATCCGCAGGGCCTCTGCCCCGCTCGATGCCTCAAGTGTCTGATAGCCGTTCATCCGAAGGTATTCCTGTATCGTGCCGCGAAGCCTCTCTTCATCTTCCACGAGTAAGATCCTGACATTCCTGTTCATCGCTCTCTCTTCCATCCAGACATTACTCCCTATGATTTTCATGACTTAATGACCCGCCGGGTCCTCATAATGCAATCAAAATTTAAAAATTCTGTCATTTCTTTGTAAATAATTAATCATATTAATGTGATGGAAATGTGTTTTTTTAAAAATAGAGTCAGGGGATCACTGTCAGGGAGCTCCCCGTGCTCCCTCTCTTCACCACGATCTTTCTCTCGATCCGCTCCTTCAGCTCCTCCACATGGGAAATGATCCCGGCCAGACGGCGGCTGCCCGCGAGCTCCTCCAGAATGCGGACTGCCTGATCCAGAGATTCCCGGTCCAGCGAACCGAATCCCTCGTCAATGAACACCGCGTCGAGCTGGATGCCGCCTGCATGCTGCTGTACGACGTCGGCCAGGCCGAGCGCCAGCGCCAGCGACGCCTTGAAGGATTCCCCGCCGGAAAGGCTCTGCACACTGCGCAGCTTTCCGGTATAATAGTCAAATACATCCAGCTCGAGGCCCGTCTGGCTGCGCAGGTTCCCGGCCTCCTCCCGCCGCTTCAGCAGATACCGTCCGTCTGTCATCTTCGAGAACCTCCGGTTGGCCTCCCGGATGATCTGGCGGAAAAACACGATCTGGATATACTGCTCAAAAGCGAGCTTCTGCCGGCCTTTCAGCTCTCCGTTCGCCGTATCCGACAGCGCGGAGAGCGTCTGATACTCCGACTCCGCCCGCGAAAGCTCCCGCCCGCACTGCTCCAGCCGGTTCAGTATATTCTGGTTGATCTGCAGCATGGTATGTCTTTTCTTCTGCTCCGCGTCCAGCGCCTCTCTCTGGGCGGTCAGCCCCCTGCGCCGCGCCTCCAGAAGCTCCGGATCCGCCGGCTCTTCCTGCACGAGCTGCTCCCGGAGAACCTCGAGCGCCCTCTGCTCCGCCTCCATCCTGCTCTGACATTCGGCAAGTCTCTGCGCACTCTCTTCGATTTCCCGCAGGATGCGGTCTCTTTTTTCCCGGAGAGCCTTTACGCCCTGCTCAGCCTCCCGGCGGCTCTTAAACGGCAGCTCCGCCCACAGCCGTTCTCTCTGTCCGTTCAGCCCGGCAGATTCCGCCTCGCACCGGATGCGCTCATGCTCTTTCTCCGTGCGCTGTCTGTCCAGCTGTGCGCGCCTCTGTTCCAGCTGCGGGAGCTTCTGCTCCAGGCTCTGCTTCTCGGCGGACAGCTCTGCCAGTATCTTTCTCTGCTCTTTGAGCTGCGCGGACTGCTCCCGCAGCAGCTCCCGACGGCTGTGCAGATATTTTCCCGCCCGGAGCTCCGGCTCAGCCTCCGTGTCAATATCGGTATCGTCGGCCTGGCTCACATGGGCGCTCCATTCCTCCAGCGCCCGGTACGCCTCGTCACAGCGCACGCGCTCCCCGGCCAGCGCTTCGGAAGCGTTCGCGGTCTTTTTCTGGGCCGCCTCCCGCTGCCCCGACAGCGCCCGCAGCTCTTCCTCCGTGGGAGCCCCGCCGCTGCAGCGCGCGGGAGCCGGGTGCTCGCGGGAGCCGCATACCGGGCAGGGCTGTCCCTCGGAGAGCCTTCCAGCAAGGATTCCCGCCTGCGCGCTCAGAAATGCGGCCTCCGCCTCCACATACTGTATTCCGAGCCGGGTGCTCTGCTCCCGGGCCGCCAGAAATACCTGCTCCGCTTTCCCGACCGCCTCCCGCCGGGCTTCCAGAGAGCCCAGCAGCTTTTCCAGGCGCAGAAGCTCCTCCTGCCGGCGCCGGAGCTCCTTTTCCTGCGCCTCCAGTCTGAGCAGCTCCTGCTCCGGCGAGCCGATCTCCTGCAGGCGCTCCCGGGCCGCCTCTGTCTCCTGCGCGGCCCCTTCTGCCTCTTTGTCCAGTTCTCCGGCCAGCGCCTCCAGGCCCTTCTTCTGCTCCTGCAGCTTCCGGATTTTCTCTTCCAGAGAATCCAGCTCCTGATAGCGCTCCATCTGTCCGGTCAGGACTGCGATCTGCTCAGACGCCTGCTCCGCCTGCGGCTTTTGAGAGAACGCTTCGCGGTGTGCATCCTCCAGCGCCAGGCGGCGCTTCGCAAGCGTCTCTGTCTCCGCCTGCTTTCTGGCGATCTCTTCCCTCGCCTGCTGCGCCAGGCTCTGCCTTCCCTGCTGCTCCTTCAGAGCCAGCAGCTCCTGCTCCAGCCCGGCCATATGTGCCGCGTCCCTGCGCCGGAGGCTGTCCACTTCCCCGATCAGCTGCCGCAGGGCCTCCGTCAGCTCCGGCAGGCGGTACGCCGCGTCCTCCCCGGACAGGCGGCGCAGCGTCTCTGTCAGCTCCGCGAGACGATGTTCTATATTCTCCCCGGGAAGCTCCATCTCCTGCGCATATCTCGCAATACTCTTCACAAGCTCGTCATATTCCCGCTTCGCATCCAGGAAGCGCCGCTTCAGCTCCTTCTGAAAATCCAGGTAATTTCCCGTATCAAAAATCTGCCGGAAGATCCGGCCTCTCTCCTCCGTCCCCGCCAGCAGAAGCTTCATAAATTCTCCCTGGGCGATCATCGCGATCTGCACAAACTGGTTCCTCGTGAGGCCGAGAAGCTCCTCCACCGCCTTTGTCGTCTGACGGCTGCCGGAGATCACACGGCCGTCCGGAAAGGTAAGCGCGGCGTCCGCCGGCTCCTTTGTCATACCCTCGCCGCGGGCTTTCGGGCGCAGGTACTCCGGATTGCGCCTCACGGTGAAGCGCTCTCCCCTGCACCAGAACACAAGCTCCGCATATGTCTTCTCCGACGGAATGGCAAAATCGGAACGCAGCATATCTGCCCTGCGCACATCCCCGCTCGCCTCGCCGTACAGCGCAAACACGATCCCGTCAAAAATCGTGGTCTTTCCCGCGCCGGTATCCCCGGTGATCAGGTACAGTCCGTGGTCGCCAAACGCAGAAAAGGGCACCTCCGTCCGGCCCGCATACGGTCCAAATGCGCACATTGTAAGCTTTTCCGGTCTCATTCCTCCGCTTCACCTCCCGGTTCGTTCCTTTCTCCCGGCCCTTTCGGGCATCCGAGCGCCTCCCGGACGACCGCCTCCTGCCGCGCGTCCATCTCTCTTCCGTTCTGAAGGGCAAAAAATTCTGCAAACAGCTCCTGCGGCGTCTTGTCCTCCGGCAGGATCATTTCCTCGTCCAGCGCCTCATTCTCTCTGTGTTCAAAATCGAGCCGCATGACATTCGGATACACCGCGCGCAGCCTGCCGAGCGCATCCGGAACCTCACCCTCATCTGTCAGCGTCACATGCAGATAGTCCTCCGGATTGCCCTGGCGGGAGATCTCCGGCCGCAGAAGCTCCCGGATCGGTCCACGGATCTCGCGCAGATCCAGACGCGGGACCAGCGGGATCGTCCTCACCGTGACCCTCTCCCTGATCCCCTTCGCAGCTTCTTCCGCGATCTCCACCACAGTCACCGATTTCTGATGGCCCGCTTCCGAAAAGGAATACTTGAGCGGCGAACCGCAGTAGCGCACCGTCTCCCGCCCGACGCCCTGCGGACGGTGCAGATGCCCGAGCGCGACATAGTCAAAGCGGTCCGCCACCGAAACATTCACCTGGTCGGAGCCTCCGACAAAGCATTCCTCCGAATCGCACACAGATGCTCCTGCCAGAAACTGATGCATCATCAGGATATTCACCTTCTTTGGATCCGGCAGGGTCTCCGCCAGCACGGTCTCCACCGCCTGCTGCGTCGTCTCCAGCGCGGGCTCCGGAAAAAATCTCCGCACCTGTGCAGGGCGCACAAAGGGCAGAAGGTACAGGTCTGCCCCGTCCGACAGGGAAAACCTCTGAAGCCTTCCGTCAAAGACCCGCGCCATGTGGATTCCCGCCTTCTCCATCATCTGCGAGCCGTACGCAACCCGCTCCGCGGAATCGTGGTTCCCGCTGGTCACCCAGGCCGGGAGAGCGCGCGCGGCAAGCTGCGACAAAAACCAGTCCACAGTCTCCACCGTCTCCGCAGGAGGCAGCGACTTATCATACAGATCGCCCGCTATCAGCACACCGTCCGGCTTCTCTTCGTCACAGAGCTGCAGAATCTGCCGCAGAATATATTTCTGATCCTCCAGCATAGAGAATCCGCACACCCTCTTCCCGATATGCAGATCCGATATATGAAAAAGTCTCATAAGCCTTTCTCCCTCCGAGTTAAAATATATAAGGACTTTCTATATGCAAAATCCTCCTGTCAGGTGCAGGGACTTCCCGCCGAACAAAAAAAGGACGCCAGAAACCCGGCAGGCGAAACATTCCGCACCGCAGGTCCCTGACGCCTGTCTATTCTGTTTCGGAGCATCCTGCAGCAAACGTCAGATAAATTTTTCGCCTGCTGCGATCTCTCCGGGGGATGCGCACGAATCTGCACCAAAGCTATCGCCTCATCATCAGTACTCCTGTGTCGCCGTGCTTCCATCTGAATAGGTGATCAGATAATATCCGTGGCCGCTGCCGTCGCAGTCGTCAAATTTCTGGCGCTTCACTTCGTGTTTGGAAGATCCTGCCGACTGCTGAGCTGCTGCCTGAGCGGCCGCCGCCTGCTCCTGTGCAATGCGGATCGCCTCGCGCGCCGCTTCCTCCGCCTGCACCGCTGCGATCGCATCCTGCTCATCCTCGCTGATGCACCTGCGCACGGTGTAGCCCGTGACGTCGTCCTTCTGCACTACGTAATGAGTAGCCGTCTCTCCCAGCACCTTGATCGCATCACCGCGGCTGATCACCCCGAGAATATCCGCTTCGTCGTCCGGCTCGCTCCTGATATAGACGTCGTCGATCGCATACAGCTCCACTGCCTCGCTGTATGTCAGCTCGCCTGTCTGACCGATCCTGCGCTCCTTGCCGGAGGCAAGGCTTGTATACTTGATGAATGCAAAAGCGCCTTCCTCGATAAGCTCCGGCTCCGACAGCTGCTCATACGGCACCTCCCGGAACTCGTACTGCTGGCCGTCATTGTCGACCATCATGATATTGATCAGACTTTCGTCCTCCAAAGGCTCCACAGACGCCGCGGTAATGCCCAGCCCCGCCGTGTTCGCAATCTCGATCGGCTCCCCGTCATTGACCGTGATCTGAATCGTCTCGAGAACCTCTGCGGCCTCCTGCGCAGTCTCTTCCGCAGCCTCCGCCGCGGCCGTCACAACCGTCGAATCCTCCAGAACGCCGGTCTCTGTCTCATATGCGATCTCCGTCATATCCTCGGTCTCCGCCGCAATGCCCGCGATCCCCAGGCTGAGGCCAAGCGCCGCTGCTGCTCCAAACGCCATCATTGTCTTCTTTTTCATCACAGTTACTCCACCTTTCCTTTTTGCTTTTACATAATAAGTTGCGCGGCATATGAGCCTGCTCATATAATTATATCGATCACAGAGCGGTACACTTTTGTGAGTGTTCCGTCCGTGTCCACATATAATTCCACTAAAGCTTCGTCCTCCGGCAGGCGTCCCTTCTCAAGATACAGCGCATACCCGCAGTCCGTCTCGCCGTCCTCCGTGTCGAGATTCATGGGGAATGCCTCATAGGATTCCTCGCCGTCCACACACAGGTAGATCCTGGATTCTGCCGAGAGATATTTTTCATCGACTGTCCCGCTGAACTTCACAAAAAGTCCTTCGTCTGTCATCCCGCAGGTCGTGCTGCCGCCCTCTTCCGCGCAATCCTCCGCCTGCAGAAGCGCGATCTCACACGCGGCGGCCTGGAACATCGGAGGATTCTTCGCCATATCCGGCAGGAAGCGCTCCGCCCGCTCCACGATAACCGTATCCGCATCGCAGAAAAACATGTCGTCCACATAATACGGAATGCCTCTGGAAAACTTCGCATTGGCAAACTCCTGCGCCATGAACGGAAGCAGCGCGTTTCCGAAGGAATCCCGGTACATCAGGAGGCTGCCCTCCGCTTCCGGCTGGACCGTCTCGATCTCCGGGTCGAAATTGCTCTCCACCTCTCCCTGATACTCATAGGTAAAAGGCTCGTCATAATAGATCTCGTCCTCCGGAGTAACCGCCTCCGGGTAAAGCATCACGTCGAGATCCCCCTCATAATCGGTCCGCACCGTGTACTCCGCCCCTTCATAGGAGCGGTGCGTCCTGCCGGCCGCATCCAGCAGCGCCTCCGCGGCCATCGCGGCCCCCTTGTTATTCCAGTGCGAATCGCGCTGGTGGTAGAGCACCTCCGTCTGATCCTCAAAAATTTCATAGAGATCCGCGTAATGGACACCCTCCCGCTCAAGCACGGGCCGCAGCCGGTCAATGTTGTGCTCTTCGCCAAGCTTTACCTTATAATAGTACGGCATCTGTTCCCCGTAAAGAGAATTTTTGTTCGGAGCCACCGTAAACAGAAACGTCCTGCCGGTTTTTTCCACGTAGTCCTGCATCATCCTGAGAGAATGCGCAATGTTAAAAATACTCCGGTCGCTGAGCAGCGGGCCTCCCAGATAGTCCTCCAGCGAATCCTTATAATAAAGCCATCCGTCCGTACCCTGGATCACGCCGTCCGCCGTCGAAACCCCGAACAGCCGTCCTCTCAGCAGGGCGTCCACGGTCACCATCTCCGGGCGGTAGGCAAAATGTTCTTCAAACCATGTCCCCGCATCCGAGAGAAACGTGACGTTCCACCCTTCCTCTGTCCGCAGAGCCGGAAACTCCGAAAGCCTCCGGTTCTCCGACGACTCACTGCTCATGTGCCACGTGAGTCCGGCAAACGGAATCAGGCAGATGACCACAGTCAGAACCAGATATGCTGTCATCCATTGCTTTTTCATGATTATCCTCCCAGGCTCCGGCATCACCGGGATCCGAAGCCATGATGATTACTGTCTCCCATGTCCGTCATTTTCGGTGCATTTTCCCATATTCCGCGCGGCAGGGCTGCGCATTCTCCGGAAAAACTGCCCCACAGGGCTGTGCCTTCCGCGGCAGGACTGCATCACAGGGCTCCACATTCCCCGGCAAAACTGCCCCACAGGGCTGTGCACTCCCCGGCAGACCTGCTCCGCCCGCGCATCCGATCTGCCCTGCGGCGGCCGGCAGAACCGCCCCGCAGACGTCGCCGCATCCTCAGAAGCGGAAATAGATGAACGGATTGTAGGTGCTGCCCGACAGGCTCAGGATGCAGAGCACAAGCGCCGCCAGCGAGCCGATCCATGCCAGCGTCTCATAACCCTTCCGGCCCTCCAGGCGCTGCTTCACCGGCGCGGACGCCACGACCGCGACGACAAATACCGTCAGATACAGCGGGGTCAGCTGCTGAAGAGCAAGGCTCACCGCAGCCGCCTCAAAGTGAAATCCTGTAAACATTTCTCTGATAAAGAACAATGCCTGCGTCATTGTGTCCGCGCGGAAGATCACAAAGCCGACCGTCACGACAAGCAGGGCATAGACATGGCCCGCAAAGCGCAGCACGGCGCTCTGCCCGCCTGCACGGCCCTTCCAGACCGCGGCATCCGCTTTCCGACTGTTCCCGGCTCCGACGCCCGCCTTCCGGCTGTTTTCAGCTCCTGCGCCCGTTTCTCGGCCGCTCCCGGCTCCTGCGCCCGCCTTCCGGACGTTCCCGGCTCCTGCGCCTGTTTTCCGGCTGTTTCCGGGCCAGTATTCCTCCAGCATCAGAAAGAATCCGTGATACAGCCCCCAGACGACAAACGTCACATTTGCCCCGTGCCAGAGACCTGTGCAGAAAAATACGATAAATTTGTTCAGCACCGTGCGCGCGCGTCCCCTGCGGTTGCCGCCAAGCGGGAAGTACAGGTACTCCCGGAACCAGCCCGACAGGGACATATGCCATCTGCGCCAGAATTCCCGGATGCTGCCCGATATGTACGGATACTGGAAATTCTCCCGGAAATGGAAGCCGAACATCTCTCCCATCCCGAGCGCCATATCGCTGTATCCGCTGAAGTCAAAATAAATCTGAAGCAGATAGGACACCGCCGCGATCCACGCGGTCATGACGTTGATGCATCCGGCGTCCGCCGCAAAGAGCGTGTCCGCCGCCAGCGCCATCACATTGGAGATCAGAACCTTCTTGGAAAGGCCGGCGATGAATCTGCGCATGCCGTGCGCGGCGTTTTCCACCGTCACGCTGCGGGTTTCAATCTCCCGCTCAATATCGTGATACTTCACGATCGGCCCCGCGATCAGCTGCGGGAAAAACGAGATGTACAGAAGCACCCTGGCAAAATTCTTCTGCGCCGACACCGCGCCCCGGTAAACGTCTATGACGTAGGACAGCGCCTGAAACGTGAAAAACGAGATCCCGATCGGCAGCGCGATCTGCGGAACCGGAATCTTCACCAGACCGGATGCATTGACCACGGACGCCAGAAAGCCCGCATACTTGAACACCGCGAGCAGGCCGATATTCAGAACCACTGCCGCAATGACCCCGGGCCGCTTCCACGACGGACGGCTGACCACAAGCCCCAGGCAGTAATTCATCAGCGCCGAAGCTGCCATCAAGCAGACATAGACCGGTTCTCCGTAAGCGTAAAACACCAGGCTGGCCGCGATCAGCAGCGCGTTTTTTAATTTGATTCCCGGCAGGATCCAGTGGAGCAGAAACACCACCGGGAGAAAAATACTCAGAAAAGTCATTGAACTAAAGACCACGACGGAGCCCTCACATTCTATCATGTTCTCTGCGTGAAACCGTGCCGGCCCTGAAAACCCGCGGTTTCCCCGACCATCCATCCGCGCAGGCAGAATCTGCAGCCAGATCCCCCGCGCCGGTACCACTTCTGCATTATAATCATTTTTTCTATCGCAGTCAAGCGGACAAACCGTTCCGTGTTCTGCCGCCGGCTGCAGACATCCTGAATCACTTTCTTACGGCCTCAGCAGCAAGTGCTTCGGCCTGGTCTGAACAGCAGCGCAGACATTACTGTTCCGGTTAGTCAGCAGCCGCAAAGTGCAGGGGGGCCGGAATCGTTAAACTTAATGACGTGATGCTGAGGTCAAATGATGCCACGCGGATTGTTCAGATTTTCACATGCATGAATCCCAGCCCGGCGGATATGCCTCTTCTGTAGCCCGGAACGCTGCTGTAGCTCGTGCCGTAATACTTGTACTTCGTATTGCGGTATTCCTCCGGATCGTAGATCAGTCCGTCGATCTCCGTCCAGCCGTGGCCGGTGCTGTTGCAGGCGTACACGTTCGTGTAGCCGCAGGCCTTTGCAAGATAGGCAAACGCCGCCGCGTAGCTGAAGCAGTTCCCGCTCCCGTCCAGAAACATATCGTTGGCATACACCACCGGCCAGTCCATCCCGCAGTAATGCGGCGTCCTCGGCCTGCGGCCCGTGTACGTCTTCATCACATAGTTGAAGCATGTCCAGAGCTTCTCCTCTTTTGTCATCTTCTCCGTCGTAATGTTTGCCACGATCGCCTGTGCGCGGCGCAGCGTCTTGTCGGCCGCCGAGCCGGTACTGTCGCCGGAGCGGCTGCTGTTGACCGTCTTCTTCGGGTCCATCGCCCCGTCTTCATCAAAATAATAGCAGGTCTTTCCCTGGATCATCCAGCCGGTTAAAGCCTGACCGGAAGAATTAAAATAGTAGCTCTTTCCATCTATGGTCTGCCAGCCGGTCACCATCTGGCCCTTTGTCTTCCCGGCCTCCATAAAATAATACTGCTTCCGGCCGATCGTCTGCCAGCCCGTCAGCATCTGACCCTTCGTCTTCCCTGCCTTCCGGAAATAATATCTTCCGCCCCCGATCATCTGCCAGCCGACCGCCATCCGGCCGGCCGTCTTCCCGGAGGGAATAAGATAATACTGCTTTTTCTCGATCGTCTGCAGGCCCGTCAGCATCTGGCCCTTCGTCTTTCCGGCCTTCCGGAAATAATATATTCCGCTCCCGATCGTCTGCCAGCCTGTCAGCATCTGACCCTTCGTCTTCCCTGCCTTCCGGAAGTAATACCTCCCGCCCTCGAGCGTCTGCCAGCCTGTCAGCATCTGGCCCTTCGTCCTCCCGGCCTTCCGAAAGTAATACCTCCCGTCACCGATCGTCTTCCAGCCCGTCACCTTTTTTCCCTGAGAATCCAGGTAGTAGGTGCTTCCGTTCTTCTCAAGCCAGCCGGAGCGGCTCTCCTGCTGCGCACTGCCTGCTGCAGCCCCGGTCGCGGTTCCCGTGACCCCGCTTCCGGCCGTATTATTTGCGGCCGTCCCGTTTCCGGCTGCTTCAGTCCCTGCCGCTCCGTTGTCTGACTGCCCGCTCACGGCCTCCTCGGCTGTCGCTGTCCCAGCTCCCGCCGCTTCGCTCCCTGCTGCGGCCCCGTTTCCGGCTGCCCCGCTCACAGTCTCTCCCGCCGCGCGCATCTGCACGGGTCCCGCAAACGCCGTCACACACGCGGACGCCAGTACAAGCGCCAGCAAACACCTCATTTTCCTTTTCACAAAAATTCCCTCCCTTCCTGCTCCTGTAAAGGAGCGTATCCTTTCCCACACGGTATTTCTGATGATGTCAGGGCCGGGCGGCGCCGCGGTCCCGGCATCTTCTGTAAAAACAGGTCAGGCTGAGACCGACCTGAAAGACAGGTCAGCCTCAGCCCGAGCTTATTATTTACTTCATTTACAGCGCACAGCTTACAGAGCGGTGCCCTGAGCGAGCATTGCGTCCGCCACCTTCTCGAAGCCTGCGATGTTCGCGCCGGTCACATAGTTGCCCTCCACGCCGTAGCGCTTTGCAGCATCGGAGATCTTCGCGTAGATATCGTTCATCATCTGCTGAAGCTTCGCGTCAACCTCCTCGAACGTCCAGCTCAGCCTCATGCTGTTCTGGCACATCTCGAGTGCGGAAGTGCCTACGCCGCCCGCATTGGATGCCTTGCCCGGCAGGAACAGAATGCCTTCCTCGAGGAAGAAGTCTGTCGCCTCGCGGGTGCTCGGCATATTTGCACCCTCTGCGACAACCTTGCAGCCGTTGGCCTTCAGCGTCTTCGCGTCGTCCAGATTCAGCTCGTTCTGTGTCGCGCACGGAAGAGCGATGTCGCACTTGATCGTCCAGATGCCCTTGCCCTCTGTGTAGACAGAGCCCGGAACTTCAGCCGCGTACTCTTTGATCCTGCCGCGGCGGACTTCCTTGATGTCCTTGACCACGTCGAGATTGATGCCGTTCGCATCATAAACGTAACCGTTGGAATCGCTGAGTGCGACTACCTTCGCGCCGAGCTGCTGTGCCTTCTCGGTCGCATAGATCGCCACGTTGCCGGAACCGGACACAACCACCGTCTTGCCCGCCAGCTCCATGTTGTGATCCTTCAGCATTGCATCCAGAATATATACAAGGCCATAGCCGGTCGCCTGGGTGCGCACCAGAGAGCCGCCCCATGTCAGGCCCTTGCCGGTCAGCACGCCCTCGTACAGGCCGCGCAGCCTCTTGTACTGTCCATACAGGAAGCCGATCTCTCTGCCGCCTACGCCGATATCGCCGGCCGGAACGTCCTGGTCAGCCCCGATGTATTTGGAAAGCTCCGTCATAAAGCTCTGGCAGAATGCCATCACCTCACGGTCCGATTTGCCCTTCGGATCGAAGTTGGAACCGCCCTTGCCTCCGCCGATCGGAAGGCCGGTCAGTGAATTTTTGAAGATCTGCTCAAATCCGAGGAACTTCAGGATGCCCTGGTTCACGGACGGATGGAATCTCAGACCTCCCTTGTACGGTCCGATCGCGCTGTTGAACTGTACACGATAGCCTTTGTTCACCTGTACCTTGCCATTGTCGTCCACCCACGGCACCTTGAAGGAGATGATCCTCTCCGGCTCAACAAGGCGCTCAAGCAGGCTTGCAGCGCGGTATTTCTCTTCATTTGCATCGATTACGAGCTTCAGTGAGTCAAGCACTTCCTTGACCGCCTGATGGAACTCCGGCTCGCCCGGGTTCTGAGCTACGACGCGCTCATAGATCTCTTCTGTGTAAGACATTCAATATTGGCCCCCTTGCCTGAAATAGATTTGCAGGACTTCATCGTCCTTTGATTCGTACACGCAGCGCCTCTGTGCGTCAGGAAGCTCTTTCGCGAATTACCGCGATAAAGCCTTTTCCAGTCACAGCACAAATGTGCGCTCACGGCACACACTCACGTATTATACAACGTTGTCCCGGGTTTGGCAATAAAAAATCCTGCATTTATTTCCCCTTATCGGAGAAAAAAATAAGGGTCTGTCACAAATCCGTTGTTCACCTGGTCTTCGTTACATCTGTCTCAGACATGTGTACAACCGGATTGTGGCAGGCCCTCTTTGTATATTTTTCAACAGCTCTTCATCTTATTTTTTATTTCCCCGGCAGGGGGACGGAGCCCGTCCGTTCAGTCTTCGTAATCTGCCGCGGCTCCCAGCGTCACCGTCAGATCCATCTCCTTGTATTCGCCGTCGTCCGCGCGGCTGACCGTCACCGTGATCTCTTCTCCGGCCGCATAGTAGGCAAGATCCTGGCGCATCCCGTCCATCGTCGTGACGCTGTTCCCGTCAAATTCCGTGATGACGTCGCCCCGCTGCATGCCTGCCAGGTCCGCCGGACTTCCGGACTCAACCTCAGTGACAAAGATTCCCTGCGGGATGCCGTACAGCTCGGACAGGTCGCTGGAGACGTCCTCGCCGGATATGCCGACAAACGCGCTGTCCTTCTCATCCACGACCTCCGTTCTGGTCTTGCGGTTCATCAGCTTCTCCAGGATCGGCTGTGCGTAGGAGATCGGGATCGCGTAGCCCATGCCCTCAACGCCGGACGCCGCAACCTTTGCGGAGTTGATTCCGATCACGCGGCCCTTCATATCCAGGAGAGCTCCGCCGCTGTTGCCTCCGTTGATCGCCGCATCCGTCTGGATCAGCTTTGTGTTGTCATAGCCGTCCATCTGGATCGTGCGGTTCAGCGCGCTGACGATACCGGTCGTCACAGACTGTCCGTACCCGAGCGCGTTGCCGATCGCCACCACCTGCTCGCCGACCAGAAGATCGTCGGAGTTGCCGATCTGCGCCACCTTGATCTTTGAGAGCGTATCGTCAGACAGGTCGGAGAGCTGCACAGACACGACTGCCAGATCGTTGTCGTCGTCCACGCCCTTCACAGCCGCTTTGTACATCTCGTCATCCACAAAGCCTACGGTAATCTCTGTCGCATCCTCCACCACATGGTAGTTTGTCGCGATCAGGAGCTCCGCGTCATTCTGTCCGATGATGATCCCGGAGCCGACGCTCTCGCTCTCATACGTGTAGGTCCTGTCTCTGTCGCGGAGTCCGAAGCCGTACATTCCGTACATGCCGAACAGGTCCCGCACCTCCTGCACGGACTTGTTCGTGATGGAAACGACTGCCGGCATCACCTCGGCCGCCACATCGGACACGCCCGTGATCGTGCCGTCCGTCTTTACCTCTGCCTCTTCCACCTCGGAGGTTGATAACAGCGTGTAGTTTCCGGTTCCCTTCTGGACGTCTTCTTTATCTGCAAAGCCCGTCAGCCCGACAAGCGCACCTGCTGTCAACACTCCCGCGCACATCAGCGTAATCAATGTTTTCTTCTTCATAAGAATCCCTCCTTCGTTTTTGTAATTTGAAGTATACCCACCCGTTTTGAACGATCTGTGATAAAAATGTGGTAAATTTGTGAATTAGAAAATTATTTCCAGAGCAGAATCCCAAACCAGGTTACCAGGTTCCTGCCGTTGTCAAACTCGATCCCGGCCTTCTCCGCCAGAAGCGGAACCACGATCCCGTACCCTTCTATACAGGGGATCATCTGTCCCGGAAAGCGGCACGGCCCGTCCGGATACGCGCAGTCCGGACAACGCGCGCACGAGTCTCCCGACAGAGCAAGCGTCTTTGCGCCGAGAGCTTCAAAGATCTCCCCCAGCTGTCTCACGACCTCTTCATGGTCCCGCCGTGTGGCAAGCGTCTCCTGCAGGTCGGAGATGTCCCGTACCTCTGCAACCGTCGTGAACACGAACGCCCCCTCATATTCCATGCACCTAGCGCGGCACTGCTCTACCGTCCCGACTCCCGGAGGGCAGGACCAGCTCGTACCGTAGCGCGGGCATTCCTCCCGGCAGATCTCACGGACATGCTCCGAGAAGGGGATATCCCCTGCCTCAAGCCACGCGTACTGCACGATCGGAAGCTCTGCGAGCCGCTCTTCTGTTTTTTCCCGTATCTGAATTTTTCTGTCGCACACTGACAGTCACTTCCATTTATATTATTTCAGTTTCGAATACCAGTATAACCAGAATTTCGAATTTCTTCAACATTCTTTTCCTGGTTAGTGTAAAATTATAGTGGGCAAGATAAAAGGAAGAGGCCAAAGCCTCTTCCCAACCACACAGTTTTTCTTTAT
>CANRBX010000067.1 GCA_947628955.1 uncultured Lachnospiraceae bacterium
AGCTCAAGAAGAGCGTGATCCGCGATGTGGCGCTTCTGAAGCTGGTCGGCTTCCGCCCGATCATCGTGCACGGGGGCGGCAAGGAGATCACAAGGTGGATCAATAAGGTTGGCCTGGAGACGCATTTTGTCAACGGCCTGCGCGTGACAGACAAGCCGACGATGGAGGTCGCGGAGATGGTGCTGAACAAGATCAATAAGGGCCTGGTCTCCATGATGGAGAAGGTGGGCTTAAAGGCGGTCGGCATCAGCGGCAAGGATGGCACGGTCCTCCGTGTAGACAAGAAGCTCTCGGGCGGAAAGGATATCGGCTTTGTCGGGGAGATCCGGGAAGTGAACACCGTGCTTCTGGATACGCTTCTGGACAATGACTTTATCCCGGTAGTCTGTCCGGTCGGCTCGGACGACGAGTACCATTCCTTTAATATCAATGCGGACGACGCAGCCTGTGCGATCGCTACGGCGGTGAAAGCGGCGAAGCTTGTGTTCCTGTCGGATATCGAGGGCGTTTACCGCGATCCGCTCGACCGGTCGTCGCTGATCAGCGAGCTCTCGATCCCGGAGGCGAGGGAGTTTTTGAAGAGCGGCAATGTCGGCGGCGGGATGCTGCCGAAGCTTGAGAACTGTATCCACGCGATCGAATCAGGCGTGTCGCGGGTACATATCCTGGACGGCAGGATTGAGCACTGTCTGCTGCTGGAGTTCTTCACGAACAAGGGAATCGGAACGGCGATCATCGGCGACAACGAGGAGCGGTACGACGTGTGAGCCCGGTACGAAGGGCAGCAGCAGCGGAGCGGGCGGCCCGGGCCGGAGAATGGAAGCGCGGCGGAAAATGACCCCGCCGGGAGACAGAAGCAGGAAAGGGTACTGCCTGGACGAACGGAAGCGCAGCGGGAAAGTGGTTCCGCCGGAAAGCAGAAGCGCAGGAGGGGCAGTCCCGCCGGGCGGAAGAGCTGCGGAGAGAACGGCTCCGCCGGAGAGGCGGCCGGGCCGGAGAACGGAAGCGTGGCGGGGAAACGGCTCCGCCGGAGAGGCGGCCCGGGAAACGGAACCGGGAGATCAGACAGAGAGGACAGGAGTGAGAAGGAAGATGAAGACTGCGGATTATATTGAGCAGACGGAACAATATGTGCTGCATACTTACAATCGCTTTCCGGTGGTGCTGGAAAGCGGGGAGGGCGTGTGGCTCACGGATGTGGAAGGGAAAAAATACCTGGATTTCGGGGCGGGGATCGCGGTGTTCGCGCTTGGCTACGGCAACCGGGCGTATGAGGACGCGCTGAAGGAACAGCTGGGGAAGATCATACACACCTCGAACCTTTACTACAATGTGCCGCTTTCCGAGGCGGCCAGGAAGCTTGCGCAGGCCAGCGGGATGGACAAGGTATTCTTTACGAACAGCGGTACGGAGGCGATCGAGGGCGCGATCAAGGCGGCCCGCAAGTATGCGTATCTGAAGGACGGCAGCACCGGCCATGAGATTATTGCGATGAACCGCTCGTTTCACGGCCGGAGTATGGGGGCTTTGTCCGTGACAGGGAATCCGCATTACCAGGAGGCATTCAGGCCGCTGGTGGGCGGCATCCGCTTTGCGGATTTCAATGATTTGGAGAGCGTGAAGGCGCAGATCAATGAGAAGACCTGCGCGATCCTGCTGGAGCCGGTGCAGGGCGAGGGCGGAATTTATCCGGCGGAGCCGGAGTTCCTGCAGGGACTGCGCAGGATCTGTGATGAGAAGGACATTCTGCTGATTTTCGACGAAATTCAGTGCGGCATGGGGCGCTGCGGGAGCTGGTTCGCGTGGCAGCAGTACGGCGTGCAGCCGGATATCATGACCTGCGCCAAAGCGCTGGGATGCGGGATCCCGGTCGGCGCGTTTGTGCTGAATGAGAAGACGGCGAAGGCGTCGCTGGCGCCTGGGGACCACGGGACGACTTACGGGGGCAACCCGCTTGCCTGCGCGGCAGTATCGAAGGTGTTCGATCTGTTTGAAGAGCTCGATGTGATCGGGCATGTCCGCGAGGTGGCGCCCTACCTGGAGCAGAAGCTGGATGAGCTGGTGGCGAAGTATGATTTTCTGAGCGAAAGGCGCGGAAAAGGACTGATGCAGGGGCTAGTCGTGACGGGCCGCCCGGTCGGGGAGATTGTCAGCAGGGCGCTGGAGAATGGGCTGATCGTAATGAGCGCTGGTAGCGATGTGCTCCGTCTGGTGCCCCCGCTCGTCATTGAGCGCGCGGATATCGACGAGATGGTGAGGAGACTGGAAAAGTCTTTCTGATTAAAGAGACAGATTTTGCCGTCCGCCGCAAATTTATGGATATGCAAAGACTGATTCTTCTGTTAAAATAATGCCAGAGGGTACCGTAATCGGAGAGTTTTGTGTACAGAGGAGGTCAGTATGGGCAAATATGTAATGGCACTGGATGCGGGGACGACGAGCAACCGCTGTATTTTGTTTGATCACGAGGGAAATATCTGCAGCGTTGCGCAGAAGGAATTTACGCAGTATTTTCCGAAGCCGGGCTGGGTGGAGCACGACGCGGATGAGATCTGGTCGACGCAGCTCGGAGTCGCGGTGGAGGCGATGTCAAAGATCGGGGCGACGGCCGCGGATATCGCGGCGCTCGGCATCACGAACCAGCGCGAGACGGCGATCGTCTGGGACAAAGAGACCGGCGTGCCGATCTACCACGCGATCGTGTGGCAGTGCCGGCGCACCGCAGAGTACTGCGATGAACTGAAGGCGCGCGGCCTGACCGAAAAGTTCCGGCAGAAGACGGGCCTCGTGATCGACGCCTATTTTTCCGGGACAAAGATCAGGTGGCTGCTGGACCACGTGCCGGGGGCCCGCGAAAAGGCCGAGGCCGGGAAGCTGCTGTTCGGAACGGTGGAGACGTGGCTGATCTGGAAGCTGACGAAGGGTGCGGTGCATGTGACTGACTATTCCAACGCTTCCCGAACCATGCTGTTCAATATCAATACGCTCGAGTGGGACGACGAGATCCTGCAGGAGCTCGGGATTCCGAAATCCATGCTTCCGCGCGCGGCGGCCTCCAGCGAGATCTACGGAAAGACCGCGCCGGAATTTCTGGGCGGAGAGATACCGATCGCGGGCGCGGCGGGAGACCAGCAGGCGGCGCTGTTCGGGCAGACGTGCTTTGCGCGCGGCGAGGTTAAGAACACATACGGGACCGGCGGTTTCCTGCTGATGAATACCGGCGGGCAGCCCGTATTTTCAAAGAATGGCCTGGTGACGACGATCGCCTGGGGGATCGGGAGCAGGGTGACGTACGCTCTGGAGGGATCGATCTTTGTCGCGGGCGCCGCCATCCAGTGGCTGCGTGATGAGATGCATCTGATCGACTCAGCCCCGGACACGGAATGGATCGCGGGGCGCGTGGCGGACACGAACGGCTGTTATGTGGTGCCCGCGTTTACCGGCCTCGGCGCGCCATACTGGGATCAGTATGCGCGCGGCTGCATCGTCGGGATCACACGCGGCGTAAACAAATATCACATCGTGCGGGCGACGCTCGAGTCTCTGGCGTACCAGACGAACGATGTGATCTGCGCGATGGAGGCGGACTCCGGCATCCGCCTGGCCGGACTGAAGGTGGACGGCGGGGCGAGCGCCAACAATTTCCTGATGCAGTATCAGGCGGACGTGATCCAGCAGAATGTGCTCCGGCCGGGCTGCATCGAGACGACGGCCCTGGGTGCCGCATATCTGGCCGGGCTTGCGACAGGCTTCTGGGAGGGCCAGGAGGACGTCCGGAAGAACTGGAAGACAGATCGCGTGTTCGCGCCGCGGATGGATGCAGAGGAATGCGCCCGCAGGATCGCGGGCTGGAAGAAGGCGGTGCGCTACTCCTTCGGATGGGCGAAGGAAGAGTAGGAACCTGGCCGGAGGAACCGGACAAGGTGAGAGACCTGGTCTGGCGGCGCCGAAGAAACCGGGCGGGATAAAGAGACCGGGCGGGAGGAAGGAACCTGGCCTGGCGGCGCCGGAGTAGCCGGATGGGATAAAGAAACCGGACAGGATGAAGAAATCTGGCCTGGCGGCGCCGGCAGGAACGGAAAAAGAACAGACAACAGGAAAGGAAATTCAGACCAATGGACAAAATAAAAATGACGACCCCGATTGTTGAGATGGACGGGGATGAGATGACGAGGATTCTCTGGAAGATGATTAAGGACGAGCTGATCTGTCCTTATGTCGACCTGAAGAGTGAATATTATGATCTGAGCCTTCAGAAGCGCAACGAGACGGACGACCAGATCACGATCGAAAGCGCGAACGCGGCAAAGAAGTACGGCGTAGCGGTGAAGTGCGCGACGATCACGCCGAACGCGGCCAGAATGACGGAATACAACCTGAAGGAGATGTGGAAGAGCCCGAACGGCACGATCCGCGCGATCCTTGACGGGACGGTTTTCCGCGCGCCGATCATCGTGAAGGGGATCGAGCCGTACGTGAGGAGCTGGAAGAAGCCGATCACGATCGCACGTCACGCATACGGCGACGTCTATAAGAACGCGGAGATGATCATCCCGGGACCGGGGAAGGCCGAGCTTGTGTTTACGGCGGAGGACGGAACCGAGACGAGGACGACGGTGTTTGACTATCCGGGCCCCGGCGTGCTGCAGGGAATGCACAATCTGAACCAGTCGATCGAGAGCTTTGCGAAGAGCTGTTTCAACTATGCGCTCGACACGAAGCAGGATCTCTGGTTTGCCTGCAAGGACACGATCTCGAAAAAGTACGACCACACGTTCAAGGATATCTTCCAGGAGATCTTCGATGCGCAGTACCGGGAGAAATTCGAGGCGGCCGGGATCACCTATTTCTACACCCTGATCGACGATGCGGTGGCGCGCGTCATGAAGTCGGAGGGCGGGTTTATCTGGGCCTGCAAGAACTACGACGGCGACGTTATGAGCGACATGGTGTCCTCGGCATTCGGGTCGCTGGCCATGATGACCTCCGTGCTGGTATCGCCGGACGGGATCTACGAATATGAGGCTGCGCACGGGACCGTGCAGCGCCACTACTATAAGTATCTGAAGGGAGAGGAAACCTCGACGAACTCCGTCGCCACGATCTTTGCGTGGACCGGCGCCCTGAGAAAGCGCGGGGAGCTCGACGGCATTCAGGAGCTGTGCGCGTTTGCGGACCGGCTGGAGCAGGCGGTCATCCGCACGATCGAGAGCGGAAAGATGACGAAGGATCTGGCACTGATCACTTCGCTGGAGAATGTGACCGTGCTCAACAGCGGGGAATTCATAAAGGCAGTGCGGGAAACATATGAAGGGCTTTTGTCTGTGGCTTGATGGGCATTCTGCCCATCACCAAAATGCAGCTCCAGTCCATGGCAGATAAATCTGCATGGCCTGAATCAGGGGCAGGAAAATTCTGCCATACAGGCCACAGACGTGTCTGCTCGCCGCAAGAGCGTCTCGCAGCCACACGCCTCCTGCGGAGGCTTTTGTCTGTGGCTTGATGGGCATTCTGCCCATCACCAAAATGCAGCTCCAGTCCATAGCAGATAAATCTGCATGGCCTGAATCAGGGGCAGGAAAATTCTGCCATACAGGCCACAGACGTGTCTGCTCGCCGCAAGAGCGTCTCGCAGCCACACGCCTCCTGCGGAGGCTTTTGTCTGTGGCTTGATGGGCATTCTGCCCATCACCAAAATAGAATTCCGGCCCATTGCAGATGAATCTGCATGTGCAGGAATTCTATTTTGCTGTATGGCAGAATTTTGTATGAAAAATGTGTTGCGTTATGGGAGATACTAAGGTATACTAGAGGCAGAAAGAAGCGCAATCATCTGTTTCCTGGGGTGTGCGACAGTCCTGGTATTTTGAACCTACATTTACTTTTATGGGATTCTTATATCGCGCAGTCTATGTCAGGCCTCCGTTTGCAGTGGAAGACAGACCGCTGCGCTGCGGTTACCCACCTAGCTTCGCTAGGAGTCAAAGTTCAGGATACGGCACTTTGGGGCAGAACAACAGGCGGAATGTCGATGAGACGTTCCGCCTGTTCTGTTGTGTGCGCCCGATGGCGCACACTTTAGAAGTGAAATCTGAAGTTCCTTTCGCTTTGATCACGGTCTGTCATTCTCTGGTTTCATTCTCTGATTTCGAACAGTTTTCCAATCGGCACATCGAGAACGTCAGAGATGTCAAATAATTTCTCGAGAGAAATTGAAGTAGGCATATTGGGAGCCTCCAGGTTACTGATATGCGTTCTGCTCAGGTTGGTATATTCAGCAAGCTGAAGCTGGGTCAAGCCTCGGAGTTTGCGATAATAGGCAATGGTAAGACCGAGCTGCCGGTATTGGTTTGCACGTTTATCTGTCATTTCGTTTCCTCCTTTTCCTACTAAGTTTAGTATGTCCGGAAGAAAAACGAAACAAAACGTGTCATTGCATTTGCAAATGAAAAGATTGCCTAAAAAAAGTAAAATTAAAAGAATAGTAAAAAAGAGAACGCAAAAGCAATCTGCAGCAGTGCAGATGCAGGATATTCATTTGATCACCCGAAAAAGGTCTCAGTCGGAAAAGCTCTTCTTAAAACGGATGAAGTTGAGGACTTCCCGCTGAGCGCTTTTCGGCAGGGATGAAAAACTGTCGTATAGTTTATCCTTCATGAGAGTCTGCGCTGAATGATCCTTGCCGCCTTCGGCACCGCGCACGAGATAATCGATCGAGACCTGATACAGCTCTGCCAGTGCAATGATGATCTCAAGCGGCGGGGTGCGGCAGGCATTTTCGTAATTACAGTAGGTCTGCCGCTGAATGTTCAGTTTGCTGCTCACTTCCTCCTGCGTATATCCGGCATTTTTGCGAAGTGAGCGGATAATATCGGAAAAAACTGACTGTTTCATCACTTGCCCTCCACGAATTAGACCCATTATAGCAAGTTTATCTGCAAAATTCTCTGTATGAAACAACATGAATACAAAAAAATAGAATTAGATGCATTTCGTTGCTAAACAGCCTTTTCTGTATAGCATGCGCAGAGACTCTGCCCTTTTATACAGAAAATTAATCCGGAAACAGGGCGATTGGATGAATTTTCTGGAATGCAGGATAAAATATGGAAACGGATCCTCAGTGAAGCTCCGGGAAGGTCTCCGGATGAAAATGTTCGAGGGTGCTGAGGACAGAATTCTGGTAAGCGCCGGAATGGGTGACATCCTCCCCGAACCAGTCCGGAGCGGCGAAGGCGTTGGCGGTGTCCTCGTCCGGGAACTCGACTTCGACGAGGCGCAGGCCCTCAAATTTTCCCTCAAAGATATCCAGCTCTGCTTTCAGACCGGAGGAAAGCGGGATGAGATACCTTTTTTTCGTGAGGATGTTGCCGTCGGCCTTTTTGAGAAGATGAAAGTAGCCCTCTTCGGTGAGCGGGAGATTGTACTCTTCGCGCACCATCATCCCTTCGCCCTTCCAGGTGAGGATGAATTCATCGTCCTGCCTGCGGATACGCACGACGGGGCGGGTGCAGAGGTAGGCCTGTTCGATCTGGTGAAAGGAGAATTCCTCCAGTCGGCCGGGCAGGGATTTCACTAAAAATTTGCGCTCAATTTCCATGACAGATGCAGTCCTTTCTTTATTTTAAAAGATTTTAAAAGCCGGACCTTCGCGCAGAGCTGCCGCGCGCCGGCTTCAGGCACAGTTTAGCACAGATTTTACTCGGGCGGAAGTGGAATCATCTGAAAAATATGAAGCCCTTCCGGAAGCACAGAAACAACGGTGCAGTGCCTTGGGACAGCTCATGGTTATGGAACAGCTTGTTTGACAGTATTGTAAAATCATATTATAATTTGCTTTAAATACATCTGAATTGTTTTCGAGAGGCTTCCTGCATAAGAACGGGAGGATATATGAAGCAGCGACGAAAACAGTACGGAAGAAAAAGGACGAAGAGAGACGCAGGACAGAGAATAGAAAACGGTACAAAGGAGAAACTGAGAGAAAATTCAGGAAGAGGAACAGAGGATACATCAGAAAAAGAACTGAAGAGGAAAACCGGGAGTACATCAGAGAAAAGAACAGGAACAGGCTCTGCCAGACATGCCCGCGATGTGAACAGCAAAGAAATTTTTAAGAATGAAAAGCTGGTCTGCCAGTTCCTGAGAGATTATACGGGGATTTCAATTTTCTCGGACATCCGTCCGGAGGATATCGAGGACGTCACTGCGAAATATCACGCGTATCTCGGGGTGGAATTTGAGACGGACATCGTGAAGAGGGTGCGTGTGCATATCGGGGATGAGCAGAGGGAGGTCTATGTGATTCCTCTGATTGAGCATAAGAGCTATGTGGACTACGACGTCCAGATGCAGCTTCTCCGCTATATGTCGGTTATCTGGTATGACTATGGAAGACAGCAGAATAAGCTGGCCGGATACTCCATTACAGGCCGAAAGGGATTCCGGTATCCGCTCATCATACCGATTGTATACTATGAGGGTGCGGAGAACTGGACCGCAGACGCGAGTCTCTGGAAGCGGGTTGAGCTGGGAGAAGAGATGCGCGCGTACATACCGGATTTCTCCTACAAGGTGGTCCGGATTCATGACTACACGAGTGCGGAGATTCAGGGGCATGGGAATGAGATGTCGCTGATGCTCATGCTGAACCGGATCCAGTCGCCGGAGGATTACACAGAGTTTATAAAGACATCGAAGGCGTATATGACGAGCGTGATTTCGGAGGCGCCGCCGGAGTTCATGGACATATTGCTGGATGTGTTCTGGGCGCTGCTCATGAAGATGAATGTCCCCGAGGAGGAAGCGGAAGAGTTAGTAGAGAATTTAGGGGTGAAGAACATGGGATATCTGTTCGAGAATGCTGAGAAAATGGATATACAGGCGGAACGGCGGAACACCAGGGAGGCGCGGGAGTGGGCCGAGGCTGAGAAGGCGAGAGCCGAAGCTGAGAAAGCGAGAGCCGAGGCCGCGGAGTACTCATTCCGGATTATACTTGGCACGCTGGTCGGATTATGCAGGAATGAAGGACTTACGAAGGAAGAGACGAGGATCAGGCTTCACGACTTTTATCGGGTGAGTGAAACGGATCTGAACAAATATTTTGAGATTTGCTGGCAGTCGGATTAGGAACCACAGGACAGGAAGGAAACCGTACTATTCAGATGTATTTTAGCTTTTGAGGGAAAGCAGTCCTCCGGAGGGCGGAAAAACGGCCGCACACTCCGGAGGATTTTTGATTACAACGCATTCGGAAATTGAAAGAAAACTCATTCTGTCTGAAGGAAAAGCGGATGTTGATTTTCAGCATTGATTTTCTGTGACCTCTCTGTTAAACTAAAAGCGGTTCATAAGATATACAGGTGCAGCAGGTACAGAGCTGCACGGAACGGATAAAAAAGCAAAGAAAAAGAATGGAAAACGGAGGGAAAGAAATGAGCAGAGTTCAGGTTTTTCTGGCAGACGGATTTGAAGAGATCGAGGGGCTGACGGTGGTGGACCTTCTGCGCAGGGCCGGCGTCGAGACGCAGATGGTGTCGGTCAGCGGCGCGCTGGAGATCCACGGCAGCCATGGGATCACGGTTCACGCGGATGTGCTGTTTGAAGAGGCGGACAGCTCTGACACGGAGCTGTTCGTGCTCCCGGGAGGCATGCCGGGAACGAAATATCTGGCGGCGCACGGGGCGCTTGGAAAGCTGCTGCAGGATGCTGCTGCTGCGGGAAAGAAAGTGGCCGCGATCTGTGCGGCGCCGAGCGTGCTCGGGGGCCTTGGCATTCTGGCCGGGAGGAAGGCCGTCTGCTATCCGGGGTTTGAGAACCAGCTCGCGGGTGCAGAGGTGACGGACCGGGAGGTCGAGATTTCCGGAAACATAACGACAAGCCGTGGGATGGGTACGGCCATTCCGTTCGCACTGGCGCTGGTCGCGCAGATGACCGATCAGAAGACGGCAGACGAGCTTGGCAGGGGGATTATCTGGAGGCAGTAGCCATCTGCGCGCGGCGCGGCAGTACACTTATAGTGTGAAAAAAGTTCTGGTGTTTTTAAAAGTCCTGTGATATACTACCATAATGACTGCGAACAGAGAGAAAGACCGTTCCAGAGATTTTGTCAGACAGAATTTAAGGAGGAATTCAGTACAATGAGTGTACAGGTAGAGAAACTGGAAAAGAATATGGCGAAGCTGACGATCGAAGTGTCTGTGGAAGAGTTTGACGCCGCAATGCAGAAGGCGTATCTGAAGAACAGGACCAAGATCATGATTCCGGGCTTCCGCAAGGGAAAGGCGCCGCGAAAGATGATCGAGAAGATGTATGGCGCAGGCATTTTTTACGAGGACGCAGCCAATGAGATTATTCCGGAGGCTTACACAAAGGCCGCAGACGAGTGCGGGGAGGAGATCGTCTCCCAGCCGCAGATCGACGTGGTGCAGATTGAAGAGGGCAAGCCGTTTATCTTTACCGCTGAGGTGGCTCTGAAGCCGGAGGTGACTCTGGGCGAGTACAAGGGGCTCGAGGTGGAGAAGACAGAGGTGACGGTAGCCGAAGAGGAAGTAGATAAGGAGATTGAGAGGGAACGCGAGAGCAATTCCAGGATGATCGATATCGACGACCGCGGAGTTGAGCAGGGCGATATGATCAAGCTGAACTTTGAGGGCTTCGTGGACGGCGAGCCGTTTGAAGGCGGAAAGGGCGAGGACTACCCGCTCACCATCGGTTCCGGCAGCTTTATCCCGGGCTTTGAGGATCAGCTGGTCGGCGCGAAGATTGGCGAGGATGTGGAGGTCAACGTGACGTTCCCGGAGAATTACCAGGCACAGGAGCTGCAGGGCAAGCCGGCGGTGTTCAAGTGCAAAGTCAATGAGATCCATGTGAAGGAGCTCCCTGAGCTGGACGACGAGTTTGCGCAGGATGTGTCCGAGTTTGACACGCTTGCAGAGTACAGGGACAACGTGCGCGCCGGGATCCTGGAGAGAAAGACGCAGGAGGCAAAGAACGAGAAGCAGAACAAGGTTGTGGAGAAGGCAGTGGCCAATGCGTCGATGGACATTCCGGACGCAATGGTCGACGAGCAGGTGAGACGCATGGCGGACGATTTCTCCAGACGGATCCAGTCCCAGGGACTGACCATGGAGCAGTATATGAAATTTACCGGCCAGACGGCGGATCAGATGCTCGACCAGATGAAGCCGGAGGCTCTGAAGCGCATCCAGAACAGCCTTGTGCTGGAGGCGGTCGCAAAGGCAGAGGGCATCGAGATCAGCGAGGAGCGCCTTGACGAGGAGATCGCAAAGATGGCCGAAGCCTACAAGATGGAGGCCGACAAGCTCAAAGAGATGATGGGCGACTATGAGATGGATCAGATGAAGAACGACCTGGCGATCCAGGCGGCGGTCGATCTGATCACGGATGCTGCAAAAGAAGTATAATAAGGAAGCATAAGATATTTGAATTTATTCAGGGGAGGCATCAGGGATGGCTTATATACCTTATGTCATTGAACAGACGGGCAGGGGAGAACGGTCGTACGACATTTTCTCCAGACTGCTGAAGGACCGCATTGTTTTTCTGGGGGAAGAGGTGACGGATGTCAGCGCAAACCTGATCGTGGCGCAGCTTTTGTTCCTGGAGTCTGAGGATCCGAACAAGGACATCCAGCTTTACATCAACAGCCCGGGCGGGTCGGTATCGGCCGGCCTGGCGATCTACGATACGATGCATTACGTAAAATGCGACGTGTCCACGATCTGCATGGGGATGGCGGCCAGCATGGGCGCATTCCTGCTCGCGGGAGGCACGAAGGGAAAGCGCTTTGCCCTGCCGAATGCGGAAGTGATGATCCATCAGCCCTCCGGCGGAGCCCAGGGCCAGGCTACGGACATCAAGATTGTCGCGGATAAGATCCTGCAGACAAAGCAGAAGCTGAACGAGATGCTCGCGGCCAACACCGGGCAGCCGCTCGAGGTGATCGCCGCGGACACGGAGAGGGACCGCTGGATGACGGCGGCCGAGGCGAAGGCGTACGGGCTGGTGGACGAGATCGTTGCGCCGCGCTGATGCGGCGTTCCCGACTGTATATGAAAGGAATAATTGTTAAGGAGTGTAGAAATGCCGGGAAAAAATGGGGAAAAAATCAGATGCTCATTTTGCAATAAGACGGAGGACCAGGTGCGCAAGCTGATTGCGGGGCCTGCGGGCGTCTATATCTGCGATGAATGTATCGACATCTGTTCTGAGATCATCGAGGAGGAACTGGAGGAAGAGGATCTTGCAGAAGAGGCCGAATCGATCAATCTTCTGAAGCCAGCAGAGATCAAGGAGTTTCTGGACGAGTATGTGATCGGCCAGGACGAGGCCAAAAAGGTTCTCTCGGTTGCAGTTTACAATCACTACAAAAGACTGCTCAACGGCAGATACCTGGATGTGGAGCTGCAGAAGAGCAACATACTGATGCTCGGGCCGACCGGTTCCGGCAAGACCATGCTTGCGCAGACACTTGCGCGCCTACTGAACGTGCCGTTTGCCATCGCAGACGCGACGGCTCTGACAGAGGCCGGCTACGTCGGCGAGGACGTGGAGAACATCCTCCTGAAGATCATTCAGGCCGCGGACTACGACATCAAGAAGGCAGAATACGGCATTATTTATATCGATGAAATTGATAAGATCACAAGAAAGTCCGAGAATGCATCCATCACGCGCGATGTCTCGGGCGAGGGCGTCCAGCAGGCGTTGCTGAAGATCCTGGAGGGGACGATCGCATCTGTCCCGCCGCAGGGCGGAAGAAAACATCCGCACCAGGAGCTCCTGCAGATTGACACCACCAATATCCTGTTCATATGCGGCGGGGCCTTTGAGGGCATCGATAAGATCATCGAGACCCGCCTGGACAAAAAGGGCATCGGATTTAATTCTGAGATCGCGGATAAGGAGAAGCGGAATGTCGGGGAGACGCTGAAGAACGTTCTCCCGCAGGACTTCATCAAATTCGGGATGATCCCGGAATTTGTGGGGCGCGTTCCGGTGGTCGTATCGCTGGACGAACTCGACAGGGACGCTCTCATCCGTATCCTGACCGAGCCGAAAAACGCGATGGTGAAACAGTATCAGGAGCTGTTCCGCCTGGACGACGTCAAGCTCAGCTTCAGCCCGGATGCGATCGGAGCGATCGCGGACAAGACGCTTAAGAGAAAGACCGGGGCCAGGGGCCTGCGCGCGATCATGGAGAACGCCATGATGGATCTGATGTACCGGATCCCGTCGGACGACACCATTGCCTCCTGCCTGGTGACCAGGGACGTGATCGAGGGCGCCGGGGAGCCAGAGCTCACATACCGCGACGATCTGAGAAGCAGGAGAAAACGCAGGCTCGGCATGATGGAAGAGACTGCATAGAGGTGAACAGAACAACATGAAGAGAACGATACCGGCGATACCGATGCGCGGGCTGTCTGTCCTGCCCACGATGGTGTTGCACTTTGATATCAGCAGAGACAAGTCCGTCAAAGCCGTCGAGACGGCGATGGCGGACGACCAGACCATATTTTTGGTAACGCAGCAGAACCCGGATGACAACAATCCGGGTTTGCGAAGTTTATACAGAATTGGCGTTACGGCCAGGATCCGCAACATTGCCAAGCTCCCGAAGGGGATCGTGCGCGTGATGGCGGAGGGGCTGCAGCGCGCGGAGCTGCTCGGGCTGTCGGATTACGACGGCTGCCTGCATGCGGAGGTGGAGATATCGGAGGAGCCGCAGCCGGAGCTCAGCGACATTGTGAAGGCTGCGATGATGCGCTCGCTCGGGGAGCTTCTGCAGCGGTACGCCCAGCTGAACCAGAAATTCGGCAAGGACATGCTGCGCCAGCTGCTGGAGGAACACAGCTTCGAGCAGATGACGATGTCTGTCTGCGTGCACCTGCCGCTGTACTATGAGCAGCGCCAGACGCTTCTGGAGGCGCAGAACATGGTGGAGCGCTACGAGCGCCTTTCCGCGATCCTCATGAACGAGATCGAGATCATGGAGATCCGCGAGGAGATTCAGCGCAAGGTCCGGGAGCGCGTGGACAAAAATCAGAAGGAGTACGTGCTGCGGGAGCAGATCAAGATCATACAGGAGGAGCTGGGCGAGGATACGCTGCTGGCCGATGTGAACAGATACGAGCAGACGGCCAGGGAGCTGTGCGCCTCGGACGAGATCCGGGACAAGATCTGCCGGGAGGCGGAGCGCCTGAAGAGCCTTGGCAGCAGCTCGGCGGAGAGCGCGGTGCTCAGGGGCTATATCGAGACGCTTCTCGAGCTTCCGTGGGATAAAATGTCGCAGGACAATCAGGATCTGAAACGCGCGTGGAAGATCCTGGAGGAAGACCACTACGGGCTTGAAAAGGTCAAGGAGCGCGTCATGGAATTTCTCGCGGTGCGCTGCCTGACCAACGGAGGGGACAGCCCGATCCTGTGCCTGGTCGGCCCGCCCGGCACCGGGAAAACCTCCATCGCCCGTTCCATCGCCAGGGCTCTGGAAAAGAAATACGTCCGCATCAGCCTTGGCGGAGTGCGCGACGAGGCGGAGATCCGGGGACACAGGCGCACCTACGTGGGCGCGATGCCCGGGCGCATCGCGGCGGGCATGCGGCAGGCCGGCGTCAAAAATCCGCTGATGCTCATCGACGAGGTGGACAAGATCAGCAGCGACTATAAGGGGGACACGTCGTCGGCACTTCTGGAGGTCTTTGACTCGGAGCAGAACAGCCGCTTCCGCGACCACTATGTGGAGCTCCCGATCGACCTATCCCAGGTGCTGTTCATCGCGACGGCAAACGACATCCAGGCCATTCCGCGGCCGCTTCTGGACCGCATGGAGGTCATCGAGATCAGCAGCTATACCGCGAACGAAAAGCTGCACATCGCCAGAAAGCATCTGCTGAAAAAGCAGATCGGGCGCCACGGGCTGAACAAGCAGCAGCTGACCGTGACGAAATCCGCGCTTGCAGCGGTGATCAGCGGCTACACGAAGGAGGCCGGCGTCCGGCAGCTGGAGCGCAGGATCGGAGAGATCTGCCGCAAGGCGGCCAGAGAGATCCTGGAGGACGGCGCAGAGAGCGTGAAGGTGACCGCAGGCAATCTGGAGCACTACCTCGGAAAAAAGAAATACACATTCAAGAAGAAAAACGAAGAGAACGAAGTCGGGATCGTGCGCGGACTGGCGTGGACGAGCGTCGGGGGCGATACGCTGCAGGTGGAAGTGAACACGATGCCCGGAAAGGGCGAGTTCCTGCTGACGGGCCAGCTCGGCGACGTCATGAAGGAGTCCGCGAGAACGGCGGTCAGCTATGTGCGCTCAGTCGGTGCGAAGTATAAGATCCAGGCGGAGTTCTTTGCAGAAAATGATATTCATATCCATATCCCGGAGGGCGCGGTGCCGAAGGACGGGCCGTCTGCAGGAATCACGATGGCGACGGCAATCCTGTCTGCGATCACCGGCATCCCGGTGCGCGCGGACGTCGCGATGACCGGGGAGATCACGCTGCGCGGCAGGGTTCTGGCGATCGGCGGCCTGAAAGAGAAGCTGCTCGCGGCGAAGCAGGCCGGCATCCGGACGGTGATCGTGCCGGAGGAAAACCGGGCGGACATCGCGGAGATCTCGGACGAGATCACGGAAGGAATGGAGCTGGTGTACGTCACCGCAATGCCGCAGGTTCTGGAGACCGCGTTGGCAGAGTGAAGAGGGCTGGCGGAACCGGCGGAGTTCCGGTCGAAACGACGCGGATTCTGTCCGGCCCGGTGCCGCAGAACCGCTCCGGCGCGGATGAAACCGGCAGGGGCCGGCACTTCCTGGTAAATGGAGCTGCCAAGGGAACAGGGGAGGACAGGATGGTAATTAAGCAGGTGAGTCTGGAGACGGTGTGCGGCGTCACGAGCGTGCTGCCAAAAAACACCAGAGCCGAGGTCGCATTCGCGGGCAAGTCAAATGTCGGAAAGTCTTCTCTGATCAACGGGCTGATGAACCGCAAGTCCCTCGCCCGCACGAGCGCGCAGCCGGGTAAGACTCAGACGATCAATTTCTATAATGTCAACGACACGCTCTATCTGGTCGATCTGCCGGGATACGGCTATGCGAAAGTGTCCCAGAGCGAGAAGGAGAAGTGGGGAAAACTGATCGAGAGATATCTGCACGGCTCGAAACAGCTGCGCGTCGTTTTCCTGCTGGTGGATATCCGCCATGAGCCGGGAGAGAATGACCGGACCATGTACGAATGGATCTGCGCCAATGGCTACGAACCGATCATCATCGCCACGAAGCTGGACAAGATCCGGAGAAGCCAGCTGTCAAAGCAGCTGAAGCTGATCCGCGAAGGGCTGCAGACGCGGCCCGGCACGCAGATCTTGCCGTACTCTGCCGTGACAAAGCAGGGGCGCGAGGAGATCTGGTCGGTGATCGAAGAGCTGTGCGGCATCGCTCAGGAGCAGAGCCCTGCGCCTGAGGCTTCCGGAGACAGCCGCTGAGGATGAACTCCGGAGAAATTTCTGGATATCCGGAGAAATTTCAGGATGATCTCCTGGAAATTTCGCGCGCCGGCGAGACAGGGATTTTTGGATTTTCTAAGCATAGAAAAAACAGCCGGCATGACGGAACCGGCTGTTTTTATGCTCTCATATATGCTTATGCCATTGTATTGACTGCCTTGGCCAGACGAGAAACCTTTCTGGCGGCGTTGTTCTTGTGGTAAACACCCTTCTTCGCAGCCTTGTCAATCGCGGAAGTAGCTGCTAGCAGTGCAGCCTCGGCAGCAGCCTTGTCCTTAGCGGCGACAGCTGCGTCTACCTTCTTGATTGCGGTCTTAACAGCGGACTTAATAGACTTATTACGTTCGTTTCTGGTCTTGGACACCAGGATCCTCTTCTTCGCAGATTTAATGTTAGCCAACGTATACACCTCCTGACCTTATATGATTATATTACGTTTTGTTTCATTAAAAACGGACACGGACGTTTAATGTAAACATACTCATATATCTTATTCCAAACTGACTTTTCTGTCAATACATATTTCCGGAAATCCTGCAAAAAATAAAGCAAATATGATACAAAGGAGAACTGTTATGATGGGAGATTTTCAGATCAGGACGGACCTGGCGCTGGAGGCCAGGGAGAGCTACGAGGCGGACGACGCGCGGATCCGCGGGGTCAGTGTGGAGGAACAGAGGGACACGGAGCGCGAGATTTTTACGACGATCGTGCGCATCGAGACAGAGAACGGGGCGAAGGCGATGGGAAAGCCGGTCGGGACTTATATCACGATCGAGGCTCCGAACATGTCGACGCCGGACGAGGACTATCACCGGGAGATCTCGGAGGAGCTGGCGGGGCATCTCTGCCGCACGGGTTTTCGACAGTTGAATAGAGGAAAAATCGCCACAGGCCCCATAAAGTCTGTATTTTTTTGTCAAATTTTTTC
>CANRBX010000068.1 GCA_947628955.1 uncultured Lachnospiraceae bacterium
TCCATGATACGCATGATGATCGTGTCCACCTTGCCTCCGAAATAGCCTGCGATGATGCCGAGCAGACCGCCGGAGAAGAACGCCGCGATCGTACAGAACAGAGCGATCAGCAGGCTGTAGCGCGCGCCGTAGATACAGCGGCTGAAGATGTCACGGCCGAAGTTGTCGGTACCGAACAGATGCGCCGCGCTCGGCTTCTGCATCATTGCCATATAATCCTGCACCTGATAATCGTACGGAGCGATCAGCGGCGCGAAGATCGCGATCAGAACAAGGATGATCACGACCACCAGGCCGATCAGAGCCGTCGGGTTACGTTTGAAACGCTTCCAGGACTCGTATGCCGGCGTGGATTTGACCGGTTTTTTGCGTTTTGCATTCTTTCTCTCTATCTTCTCCATCGCGGGAGTATGCATCTTTGCCATATCTTTTCACCCTCCCTTATGCTGCGGCTTTCTTGGCCTTCTTCGCTCCACCGGAGATGATCGTGGTCTTCAGACGCGGGTCGATGACAACGAAGCTGATATCTACCAGCAGGTTGATGATGGTCAGAATGAACGCCAGAATCAGAGCTCCGCCGAGAACGGACGGATAGTTTCTCTGTGTGATGGAATCGACGATGTATTTACCTACGCCCGGAACACTGAACACAGTCTCCAGGACCATACCGCCGCCGATAGAGTTTCCGAGGCTCGTACCGATGGACTGCGCCACCGGGATCATCGCGTTGCGCAGCGCGTGGCTCTCCACGATCTTGGCCTCTGTCTGTCCCTTGGAGCGTGCGGTGCGGATGTAGTCCTCGCCGAGCACCTCCAGCATACTGGAACGAGTGATACGCGTGTAGCTCGCGACCGACGAAAGTCCGATACAGCACATCGGCAGGATGTAGCCGGCCGCGGTCTCGATGCCTGTCGCGGGCAGCAGATGCAGGTTCACCGCGAAGATCAGGATCAGCACCAGGGCTACAGCGAACTCAGGCACCGACTGGAAGAACATGGAGACGACCAGCACGAGCGAGTCGATCCATGTGTATTTTTTCAAAGCCGAGATAATACCAAGCAGCACGCCGAGGATGGCACCGATCGCCACGGCGCCGAGCGTGATTTTGGCGGAGGTGAGGATACGCGGTGCGATCTCAGAGAGCACCGGCTCACCGGTACGGTAGGAATCGCCGAAATCACCGTGACATACGCCGGCGATATACCGCACATACTGCACAAGTACCGGATCGTTCAGACCCAGCTCCTCCCTCTTGGCATCCACCTGTTCTTCCGTCGCATTGTTGCCGAGGATCTGACGGGCGGGGTCGCCGGGAGTGAATGTCTTCAGTGTAAAGATGATCGCCGACACGCCAAGCAGGATCGGGATCAGCAGAAGAATTCGTTTTCCAATATACCTTAACATTTTCTTCCCCCATCATGTAAACATATCGTGTTTCTGCGGCACGAAACATGTGCCGCTGCGGCAGCCTCCGGCATGACCGGACCGGCCTGCGCAGACGCAGCCCCGGAAATGGGAGCGCACTGCGCGGACTGTGAGGAAACACAGTTCCCGGACGTCTGCTGCTTATGGGAATCCGGCACTGCGGGAACCCCCGCAGTGCCCGGTTCTTTTCTTCAGAGCCGCTGCCCGTTGTCAGAGGCCCTGCTGTCTTGTCTGCAGATTATTTATGATGCCAGGGTCAAAAGTCCAAATCCACGGCATGTTTACATGCCAGTGGATGAAGGACTTTATGACCCGCCCCGATATGAGGAAGAAGTGGGGCAGGGGCCCCATGAATTCCGAATATCGGGTAGGATTGTGGAAGTGCGCAGCACGGAACAATCCGTATGGCATTATTTGACCCCAACATCTTATTTATACAGGCTCGTGATATCGTTGAAGCCTCTCTCCAGTGTACGGAAGCCTTTGATATCCTTTGCGATAACAGCCGCCTTCATCTCCGGATACAGATCCATCTCGATCGCATCGTCCTTGAAGATCTGCTCGAGCTCGGCCAGCTTTTCCTTCGCCGCTGCCTGATCCTGCTCCGCGATGATCTCCTGTACCAGGCCGTCCATCTCCGGAGTCGTCACCTTCGGGCCGCCGATCACGAACGTATCGATCGAAGCCTGGCTCACGAACGGAAGGATGCCCGGGTTGCGGTTCTCAATGTAGTCGCCCACAGAGATCAGATCGTAGTTGCCGCCGTTCGCGTCGCCGACGAACTGGGCAACGTCCGGGGTGTTGATCGTCACGTTGATGCCGATCGCGCGCAGGTTCTCCTGGATGACCGTGTAAACCGGAACGGAATCCTGCGTGCCGAGGATGGAAAGGTCAAGGCCGTCGCCGTAGCCTGCTTCCTCAAGCAGAGCCTTCGCGCCGTCGATGTCCATGGCCTTTTCTTCCGCTGTGTAGGTCTCGTTCGCATACAGGGAGCCGGCCGGGGCATAGCCGACTGCCATCGGGGCCGTGCCTGCCGTACCTACCTGTGCCAGAGCCTCATAATTGAGCGCCTTCATGATCGCCTGGCGCACCTTGATGTCAGCCGTCGCATGGCCGTCCGTCATGTTGAACCACAGATGCGTATTCTGGCCGAACGTGAACGCGATGACATTGACGCTGTCGCTGCCTGCGTAGGTCGCAGCCTGGATCACCGGCATGTCGAGCGCCACCTGGGCGTCGCCGGACTCTACCGCCATCTCACGCGCAGCGGCGTCGTTCGTGAACGTGATCTGGATCGTCTTGAAATATCCCTTGTAATCCGGATCCCAGTAGTTGTCGTTTCTCTCGAGCGTGATGGACTGGCCGCGCTCCCAGCTCACGAAACGGTATTTGCCGGAACCCATCACCGGGTTCGTCACAGCCGCTTCCGGGCCGCCGGCCGCGTTGACCTCGTCCTCGCTGACGATGCCGAAGTTCGTGAAGGACATGAAGGTCAGGAGATCCGGGGCCTCGAGTGCATACTCAATCGTCACGGTGTGCTCGTCATCCGCTACCGCGCCCTTGACGAAACGCCCGGTATCCGTGTTCGCACTGTACTCTGTCCAGATGCCTACCGTGTAGACTACGTCGTCCGCCACGAGCGGCGTGCCGTCGGACATCGTCACGTCGTCCCTCAGAGTAAATTTGCAGTGTGTTCCGTCAACCCACTCCCAGGATGTTGCAAGGCTCGGAAGGATCTCGCCGGTCTCCTTGTCGACCTTCACCAGGCTGTCCATCAGGGCGCCGGCGATGTACTGCGCTTCGTTCTCCACCTGTCCTGCCGGTGCGCCCCAGATCGTCGCCGGCTCGTTGGCAAACGCGATCTTCAGCGTCTCATCCGTCACTTCCGTGTTCGGAGCGTCCAGGTTGGCGTCCATGATCTCCGCGTTCGCGCAGATGCCCATGGAAGCGATCATGGATGCCGCAAAGATTGTTGCTGCAAGCTTTTTGAACTTCATACGTAAGTTCCTCCTTTATTATGTTTTTTGTGGAACAGTTCCGTTCCTGATGCACTAATTGTAACAATATCCGTCTTTTTACTCTTCCTTTTATACAACAGGATATCATACTCTAAATGACTTTTTTTGATGTGCTGATCAAACCCAGGTCAAAACATGTATCCAATTTTGACCACTGCCCCAATATCCTGATGATATTGAGGCAAAAGGTATTTCAAACTGTAAAAGAGTCCTGATTATTTGTACAGGCTGGTGATATCGTTGAAGCCTCTCTCCAGTGTGCGGAAGCCCTTGATATCCTTTGCGATAACAGCCGCCTTCATCTCCGGATACAGATCCATCTCGATCGCATCGTCCTTGAAGATCTGCTCGAGCTCGGCCAGCTTTTCCTTCGCCGCTGCCTGATCCTGCTCCGCGATGATCTCCTGTACCAGGCCGTCCATCTCCGGAGTCGTCACCTTCGGGCCGCCGATCACGAACGTATCGATCGAAGCCTGGCTCACGAACGGAAGGATGCCCGGGTTGCGGTTCTCAATGTAGTCGCCCACAGAGATCAGATCGTAGTTGCCGCCGTTCGCGTCGCCGACGAACTGGGCAACGTCCGGGGTGTTGATCGTCACGTTGATGCCGATCGCGCGCAGGTTCTCCTGGATGACCGTGTAAACCGGAACGGAATCCTGCGTGCCGAGGATGGAAAGGTCAAGGCCGTCGCCGTAGCCTGCTTCCTCAAGCAGAGCCTTCGCGCCGTCGATGTCCATGGCCTTTTCTTCCGCTGTGTAGGTCTCGTTCGCATACAGGGAGCCGGCCGGGGCATAGCCGACTGCCATCGGGGCCGTGCCTGCCGTACCTACCTGTGCCAGAGCCTCATAATTGAGCGCCTTCATGATCGCCTGGCGCACCTTGATGTCAGCCGTCGCATGGCCGTCCGTCATGTTGAACCACAGATGCGTATTCTGGCCGAACGTGAACGCGATGACATTGACGCTGTCGCTGCCTGCGTAGGTCGCAGCCTGGATCACCGGCATGTCGAGCGCCACCTGGGCGTCGCCGGACTCTACCGCCATCTCACGCGCAGCGGCGTCGTTCGTGAACGTGATCTGGATCGTCTTGAAATATCCCTTGTAATCCGGATCCCAGTAGTTGTCGTTTCTCTCGAGCGTGATGGACTGGCCGCGCTCCCAGCTCACGAAACGGTATTTGCCGGAACCCATCACCGGGTTCGTCACAGCCGCTTCCGGGCCGCCGGCCGCGTTGACCTCGTCCTCGCTGACGATGCCGAAGTTCGTGAAGGACATGAAGGTCAGGAGATCCGGGGCCTCGAGTGCATACTCAATCGTCACGGTGTGCTCGTCATCCGCTACCGCGCCCTTGACGAAACGCCCGGTATCCGTGTTCGCACTGTACTCTGTCCAGATGCCTACCGTGTAGACTACGTCGTCCGCCACGAGCGGCGTGCCGTCGGACATCGTCACGTCGTCCCTCAGAGTAAATTTGCAGTGTGTTCCGTCAACCCACTCCCAGGATGTTGCAAGGCTCGGAAGGATCTCGCCGGTCTCCTTGTCGACCTTCACCAGGCTGTCCATCAGGGCGCCGGCGATGTACTGCGCTTCGTTCTCCACCTGTCCTGCCGGTGCGCCCCAGATCGTCGCCGGCTCGTTGGCAAACGCGATCTTCAGCGTCTCATCCGTCACTTCCGTGTTCGGAGCGTCCAGGTTGGCGTCCATGATCTCCGCGTTCGCGCAGATGCCCATGGAAGCGATCATGGATGCCGCAAGGATTGTTGCTGCAAGCTTTTTGAACTTCATATACAGTTCCTCCTTTAATTTGTTTTTTGGAACTTAGCCGTTCCTGTTGATTCCATTTTATCAATACCGGGCTGCTTTCTCTTCCTCAGATGCGACAGAATTTCTTATCCTATATGACATCTTTTAACGTTCCGATCGCACCAGGTTCAAAACGCATACCCGATTTTGACCTTCAGGGTCTCCGGACATATGCAGCAGGCAGTCAGACAACCTGCCAGTTTCTTCCTCTGTTTTTTGTTGGAATTGACTATCCGGCCTGGTAAGTATTTTAGCAGTATCCGTCGTTTTATTCAAGCAGTTTCAAAATCTCTTTTTTCATTTTGTTGACTTTTCATTCTCACCACAGAAAAAGGAGGTCAAAACAGTGCAGCTGTATTTGACCTCCGAATACTATACATCAATTATTGTCTGCAGAAACCAACATCCTGATGATGCCAGGGTCAAAAGTCATAAACCACGATGCGCCTGCGCAGAAGTGGTTTTATGACTTAATGACCCGCCCAAACACGAGGAAGAAGTGGGGCTGAAAACCCATGATCTCATGCTTCGTCCGCCGCGCCTGCAAGCTCCGGCGTCCCCGCCGCGGCCTCCCGGTCCATGACCACCTCCGCGCCGTCCATGAGCATCAGCGCCGTCGCCGGCAGATCCTCCGTCGGGCCGGTGTGATACAGCCTCCGGACGATCTCCTGCTTGTGCGCGCCGCAGATCTGCAGGACCACATGCCTGGTCTCAAGGATGTGGCGGACGCCCAGTGTGATCCCCCGCGTGAGCTTCATCCCACCGGAGAAGTATTTCTGTCCCACGTTCATGGTCGTCTCTGAGAGCTCCACGACCTTTGCGTAGCTGTCAAAGCCCCCTCCGGGCTCGTTCAGCCCCAGATGTCCGTTCATGCCGATGCCGAGCAGCATGAGGTCAATGTGCCCTCTGTCAAAGATGAACCGGTCGATCCGCCTGCATTCCGCCTCCAGATCCTCCGCGTGGGTGTCAAACAGGGTCATCTGCTCCTCCCTGATCCCAAGCGGCCCGTACAGGCGCTTTCTCAGAAAGTTCGTGCAGTTCTCCGATTCGTCCTCAAGATCCAGCCATTCATCCAGGGACACAAACCATGCCCTGGAAAAATCGATCTCCCCCGCGTCCTGCATCTCCTTTAAGGCCACGCAGGTGCCGGCCACGGACATTCCGGCCGGAAAGCACAGCAGCGCGTCCGGCTTCCGGTCCAGGGTTTCTTTTACGATCTGCGCGCACCGCAGCGACATTTCCCGCTCGGTGTCATAAATCTCAGTCTTTAACATACTCACAGGGTCTCGCTCCTTTTTTCTGAAATTGTCTCTGCACGCCTATCCCTTCACGGCCCCCATCGCCAGGCTTTCCTGAATGTTTTTGCTCAGGAACGCATACAGCACCAGCGTCGGGATCGTGGCCACCGCAAGGCCGGCCCCGATCATCCCCCACTTCGTAGAATACCTGCCGATCAGGTTGTTGACGCCGACGGTGATCGTGAAATTCTGCTCCTTGTTCAGGAAGGTCTGCGAGAACATCAGCTCGTTCCAGGAATCCAGGAAATTCAGGATCGCCACGGTCGCCATGATCGGGCGCAGCATCGGAAGGATGATCTGGTAGAACAGCCGGTAGACGCTCGCGCCGTCGATAAACGCCGCCTCCTCCATCTCCCGCGGGATCCCCTTCATCGTCCCGCTGATCAGCAGGATCGCCATGGGAAGATTGAACGCCGTGTACGGGATGATCAGGGACCACAGCGTATCCCGGATCATTTTCAGATTCCGGTACAGCGGAAGCAGGACCGCCTGCATGGACAGCATCATTCCGGTGAGGAACAGCAGATAGACAAGGCCGCTCAGCTTCCATTTCAGGCGCACCAGCGCATAGCTCGCCATGGAGGAAAGCAGCAGGGTCAGCACGATCGTCAGTGCCGCCACAAACAGGCTGTTGAGCATATAGCGGTAAATATGCGCCTGAGTAAAGATCTTTACGTAATTCTCCCACTGCCACTCGTGCGGGAGGCCGACGACATTTCCCCCGAAGATCTCCTTGTTGTTCTTCAGCGAAAACGTAAACAGCCAGTAGAGCGGAAACAGCTGGATCACGGCCCAGATCACCAGAAAGACGTAGGTGGCGACTCTGAGCGCAGGTATTTTTTTCTTCACTTTCATCGTCACTCACTCCCAAATCTTTTCAGCGCTTTTCTGAAGATCCACTGTACGACAACGGTAAAAAACAGGCAGATGACGATCACGGAAATGGCGATCGCGCTTGCATAGCCGTAATGATTGTTTGAAAAAATCTCCGTGTACATCATCAGGGAGAGCACGGAGGAAGAATGCATCGGCCCTCCGCCCGTCAGTATGAAGATCATGTCAAAGGACTTCAGCGACCCGACGATGCAGAAGATCGTGACCGCCTCGATCATCGGAAGGATCAGCGGCATGATCACGCGCACGGCGATCTGGACGCGGCTCGCGCCGTCCACCTTGGCCGCCTCGATGATATCCGATGAGATTGATTTCGCCGCGGAGTAGAACAGCAGCATATTATAGCCGATGTCCTTCCAGATCATGGGAATGAAACAGGCCGTCAGCGCCGTCGACACGGAGCCGAGCCATTCCTGCTTCCACTCCGGGTGCCCCAGCCACTCAAACAGCACATTCAGCAGGCCGTAGGATGGATGATAAATCTTCATCCAGAGATTGGCGATGACGGTGCTGGAGATGATCACCGGGACGAAAAAAGCATTGCGGTAGAAGTTCTCTCCGCGGACTCCGTTTGCCAGGATCAGCGCGAGCAGCATGGAGATCGGCATCTGGATGAACACCGACGCCGCCGCCAGCAGCAGGGAGTTCCGCAGCGAAAGGAGGAAGACCGGATCCTTTACCATATTGATATAATTCCCCGCACCCGTGAAGATCCCCTTCGAAATGCCGTTCCAGCGCAGCAGGCTGTAGCCCGCCGACTGGAAGATCGGGATCACCACGACCAGAACAAACAGAGTAAGTGCAGGCAGGATAAAGAAGCAGATCGCTTTTTTGCTTCGTAACGCTTTCTCCATGGCATCCTCCTTATTTCTTCTGAGAGCCCGGCCCCGCGCCGGGCGGCCTGCCGGGCTTTCCGATTTCCTTTCCTGTGCTGCCCGAACCGCCCGCCGGGTCTTCAGGTTTCCTTTACTGCGCTGCCCGAACCGCCCGCCGGGCTTTCGGATTTCCTTTACTGCGCTGCCCGGATCGCCTGCCGGGCTTCCGGGTTTCCTTTCCTGCGCTGCCCGAACCGCCCGCCGGGTCTTCAGGTTTCCTTTACTGCGCTGCCTCGGCAGCCTCTTCAAGCGCGGTTACCTTCGCCTCTTCCATCTGCGCTGCAAACTCTTCCGGAGTCAGAGTGCCCGCGATCAGGCCCTGCAGCAGGTTATAATGCGCGTCGATCGCAGAACCGGTGAGGAACGTATCCCATGCAAGCACGTATCCGGTGGAATTCTGGATCATTTCCTGGATCTTGATCAGGGACGGGCTGATCTCTGCGTCGCCCGTGTCGATGTCTTTCCAGCAGGGAAGAGAATCGCCGAGAATGTATGCCTCCTTGGACATATACTTCGTCATGCCGTAGGCAAAGTCAAACGCCTCTGCCGGATGCTCGGTAGCCGCGTTGATCATGAAGAAGTCGATCACGCCGCCGGAATACTGGGTCTCATCGCCAAGTCCGCCCTCCACCGTCGGGAACGGAACGATCTCGATATCCGCCTCGGAGCAGTCATTGTCCGGAAGGTCCACGCTCTGCGCAGCCCAGCTTCCTCCGAAGAACATCGGCACCATGCCGCTGTAGAAAAGCTCCTCCGCCTCATCGGAGCCGATGCCGAGCGTGCCCTCCGGGAAAGCGCCGGCCTCATTCATTTCCACCAGAAGCTCTGCGGAACGGACGATCTCCGGCGTGTCAAGCGTCGCCTCGCCGAGGAGCGCCTGGTTTACATAATCCGCGCCCGCGGTGCGGACAGCCAGAAGGTTCTGGATCATGCCGATATGCCATGCATCCTTTGCGCCGAGCACCATCGGCGTGACCCCGTTCTCACTGAAGGTTTTGATGCAGTCGATCAGCTCGTCAAACGTGGTCGGGATCTCCAGCCCGTTCTCGTCAAAAATGTCCTTGTTGCAGTACAGGACGCCTGCCCACTGTTTCAGCGGAAGGCCGTAAACCTCGTCATTGTAGGTGCAGTAGGTTGTCGCGCCCTGCAGAAGCTGGTCGTCGATCCCGTACTGCTCATAGTACTCGCCGAGAGGAAGAACAGCGCCTGCGTCCACATAGGTCTGCGCATATCCGCCGCCCCAGCAGAAGAAAACGTCGCCCTGGGAGGAATCCGCGGCCGCAACCCTCAGCTTCGTGGTCTGATAGTCAACCTCCTGCGTGGGAGTTTCCTCAATATGGATATTGGGATGCGCTTCCTCATACAGCGCAATATAATCCTGCACGATCGGAGCCATCGGCTGTCCCTCCGGCCAGATGTCCCAGAAGTTCAGCGTGATCTCTTCATCTGTCAGTTCCACGCCCTCGGGCGTCGTCACTTCCTCAGCCGCAGCTGCCGCCGCGAGGGAGCTCACCGCCATGGCGGATGCCATAACTGCCGTCAGCATTTTCTTCATTGTCCGTTTTTTCATGATTGCCTCCTGTCTTTTCTTAAGATATTGTAGTTGCCGTGTTCCTTTTTGATATTTTGATAAACATCCGAAAAACTGATTTCCGGAAGATCATCCAGCCCCAGCAGGTATGCGCCGATGATCGGCTCATACTCTGCGTCGATAATGTTTGCCCCGGGCGCCTTCTCCAGCAGGCATTTCCTCACGGTTTCCTGCAGCCCTGCCGCCCGGCACTTAAAAATGCTCCCGGAGAGGACCACGTCCACCGGCTCCTCAAGTATGCCCAGGCGCCGCATCCCCGCATGTATGTACGGCACAATGCCCCTCGCGAAATCCGCGTAGATCTGATCCGCCACCCGGTCTCCGCCCAGGGCCGCCTCCTCCACAAGCCGCGGGAGCTCTGTCAGCGAGGCCTGCGTGATCTCGCTGTCCACATATCGCTGCAGCAGGCAGTCCACCGTAGACGCGTGGAAATACTGCAGAAGCCTCTCCGTGAGCACTGTCTCTTCTCCCACGCCTGCCTCCGCGTCGAACACACGCTGCAGGGCCTGCAGGCCGATCGAGGCCCCGCCCTGGATCGAATTGGGGATGTAGTAGCCAAATACGATCTCACGATCCCCGCTGCGGACTGCACAGTTTACCCCGGTTCCCGCGCAGATCACGGCGCTTTTCGGGGAATCCGTCGCGGAGCGCATGGCGATGATGCAGTCATTGACTACGCGTATCCGCTTCACGGGAAACGATTCACGCATCGCATTCTCGATCAGGCCGCGCTCATACTCCCAGTCCAGCCCGCTCACACCGCCGTAAATCCCGTAGATATCCGCATATGTCAGGCCGGCATTCTCAAGCGCCTCCCCGCAGGCCCTTCTGCCTGCCTCCATGGCGCGGGACATCCCGTGAACCGAGTGAACCGCCCCGAAGCTGTTGCCGATGCCGAGGATATGCCCGCGCTCGTCGCCCACGATCGCAGTCGTCTTCGTCCCTCCCTGGTCGATCCCCAAAAGATATGTCATATGAGTCTCCCTCCCATGTCAAATCGTCCGTCGGCTGTCTTATGTCATGATGTCTGGGTTAGATGAAACTGAGGCAGAAACTCTTTGCTCCCTTCCAGCAATTCCGGAACCAGCTTTTCTACTATGGAATACTCTCTCACCAGCGGGTGTGCCAGAAGGGCCTGCTTCATTTTTGTGACGCTCCCCTCCACTGCCGCTTCCACCGCCAGCATCTCATAGTTCTTCACCTCGGCGATCAGCCCCCAGCAGGGAGCCGGCACATGGATTTTGTGAATTGGCGACATCCCGCGGCGGTTTACAAGGCAGTTGATCTCCACCACGCCGTCGTCCGGCAGAAAGCTGACCGCCCCGCGGTTCGGAACATTTACCACCATCTCCGTATCGATGTTATTGTAAACCGCATTTACGAAATTCATGGCGACCTCTGAGTATCCCCCGCCGCCCCTCTTGTAAAGCGCCTCCGGGATATCGGCATTTTCCGGGTCCGCATAGCCCGCGAACACGGTCTTCTCGAGCTCCTGCACGTACTCTCCCCGCGTCTGCGGCTTCTTTCGGAGCTCCTCCACTCTCTGGCCCGTCTTATAGTAGTATTGCAGGTACGGGCTCGTGAGACAACCCAGCAATTTCTGGATATCCGCCCCCACGTCGTCGTTCGTCCTCGCGAGGGTGTCAAATTCTTCCTCCGTCACCGGCCTGCCGTCGATCGTGATATTGCTGATAAAATTCAGATGGTTCAGTCCGACATAGTCGTACTGGACGCGGCTGTAGTCGATCCCCATGCTCTGCTTCGCCCACATTTTGGGGAAAATCCCCCCGGAGCAGAAGCCTGCAATGTTTGCGCTGCTGTACCGTGTTACCGCTTCTGTGACCAGTCCGGCAGGATTGGTGTAGTTGATGATCCAGCCGTCCGGAGAATCCTTCACCATATGCTCCGCCACATCCAGCATGACCGGAATCGTCCGGAACGCCTTCATCATCCCGCCAGCTCCGGTCGTCTCCTGGCCGATCAGCCCGTATTTCAGCGGGATCTTCTCATCCTTCACGCGCTGGCGGTTGCCGCCGACACGGATCTGCGTATCCACAAACGCCGCCCCATACAGCGCATCGTCCAGATCCTTTGTCCCGCGGATCTGAATCTCAAATCCCCGCTTCGCGGAGTACCGTCTGCAGAAGCCGGTCATGATCTCCAGGCGTTTCTCATCGATATCATAGAGAACCAGCTCATCGACCGGCAGGCTCTCCCTCCTGACGATCATCTCATCCAGAAGCTCCGGGGTATAGGAGCTTCCCGCACCTAAAATCGTAAATTTCATAATATTTTTCCTCCGTGTTCGGCTGTTTTTAGCTGTGTTCAACTATTCTCAGCCATGTTTAACGTTACACATTTTATGTAAATAAATTATCAGCGTTTTCAGCTGACAATTTATTTTTTCTTGAATTCAGCTCTCCTGCTTCCGGCAGGTCGTCTCCCGGATCACCAGGCTCGGATAATACATGAGCTTCTTTTTGCCCGAAGTGCTCCCGTTCAGGTCTTCCATCAGGATGTCCACCGCCGCCCGCCCCATTTCCTCCAGGGGCTGCCGGATCGTCGTCAGCGGAAGATACGGAAGGTCATGATGTCTCGGTTTATCGTCGTCATAACCCACCAGCATGACCTCATCCGGAACGGAGATCCCCGCTTCCATCAGGGCTTTCATCCCTCCGAAGGCCGTCTGGTCCGAGCCGAAATAAAACGCGTCCGGAAGCGCCCGCTTTCCTCTGCTCTTCAGATACTTCCGGAAGGTCTCGTACCCCTCTTCCTCCGTCCATCCGGACTCCAGGATCAGGAGGTCGCTCTCCGGGACGCCGTGGCGCTTCATCGCCTCCACGTAGCCGATGCGCCTTCTCTGGGCCGCCTGTATCGTCGGTTCTCCGGCGACATAACAGATGTTCCGGCACCCGCAGTCAAACAGGTGATCCACCGCCAGAGATGAGCCGTACTCATTATTCAGCAGGATATTGTTGGCGTTCAGCGTGCCTACATCGTTCTCGATCAGTGCAAACGGGAAGCCGGAATTCACCAGCTTTTCGATAAAGGCCATGTCGTCCAGCTTGCTGCCGTATATGATGATCCCGTCTACACGGTTTTTCATAAAGAAATTGATATAATTGCTCTTCTTTCGAGGCGAGTTCCTGCCGCTGCAGAACAGGACGTCATAGCCGTAGTGGTCGATCCGCGCCTCGATCCCTTCGATCAGGCTGAAAAAATATTCATCGCACAGCGTATCCAGAACGACGCCGATCGTATTCGTCTTTTTCAGCACCAGCGACCTGGCCAGCAGGTTCTGCGTGTAGCCCAGCTCATTGATCGCGGCCTGTATTCTCTCCCTTTTTTCCTCGCTGACTCCTGGCTGATGATTAATCACACGGGAAACCAGTGTTGCAGAACATCCTGCACGTTTTGCCACATCCTTAATCGAAGCCATATGATTCCCTCACTGTGTTTAACGTTACACAAATCATACCACAGAATCCCCCGCATGTCAATTCAATAATTAACAAAGAAGGGGTTACCCGCTGACCAGCCCCGCAATAAGCCCTCCCGCCCCGCAGAGGCACATGATCAGGATCGGATTCCACCTGAATTTCCGCAGAGCGAAAAACGCCGCCGCAGAAAGCCCGATGCCTGTCCACTGCAGATTGTCCGCCCGCACCGTCTGGCCGCCGAATACAACCTGAAGCAGGATGGAGAACCCGGCCGACGCGATCATCGCGACCACCACCGGGCGCAGCGCGCCGAGGATCCCCTGCAGCAGGGACATGCTCCTGTACCGGTAATACACAAAAGCGAGCACCGGCACGATGATCAGTGCCGGAAATATGCATCCGAGCGTCGCGGCTGCCGCCCCGCCGACGCCTGCGATGCGGATGCCCGCAAAGGTCGCCGAATTGATCGTGATCGGCCCGGGCGTCATCTCCGCGATCGTGATCAGATCCGTAAACTCCTGCATGGTCAGCCATGCGTGACGCTCCGCAACCTGCGCCTGGATCAGCGGCATTGCAGCATATCCCCCTCCGATTGAAAACATGCCGACCTGCAAAAAGCTGAGAAACAGTTCCAGATAGATCATTTCCGCCGTACCTCCTTCCTGCCTGCTGCCACAGCCTTCCCTGCGTGCACGCTTCCCTTTCTCCCGCGCAGGGCAAGTACTACACCGACTACACCTGCCGTGAGAATAATGTATATTACGTTCACCTTAAAGAAAAATGTCGCCGCAAACGCGCCGCCCATGATCATCAGATGAACAGCGGATTTTGACCTGAGCTGTGTCCCGCCCAGACTGCAGACGACGTCCAGGATCACTGCCGCCACGCCGGCCTGCATTCCTTTCAGCACTATCGCCACATAGCGGTTCGCTGCAAAGGCCGCATAGAAAAAGGAAACCACGGACAGGATCACCATCGGCGGCAGGATGGTCCCGATCACCGCCACGGCAATCCCGGTCGGCCCGGCGACGCGCCAGCCGACCAGAATGGAGGCATTCACGGCAATCGCCCCCGGCGAGGATTGAGCCAGTGCCGTCAGATCCAGCATTTCCTGTTCGCCGATCCAGTGAAGCTCGTCCACAAATTTCCTCTTCATCAGCGTCACGATCACAAACCCGCCGCCGAAGGTAAATGAGCTGATATACAACATATTTAAAAACAATTTCAGCAGCGTTTTTTTGCCCGGCCTTTCCATTTTCTTAAAACCTCCGTCCCTGTGGCAGCGCCGGAGCAGGAGGTGTTTCTGGCTCCCGGCAGCTGTCAGTTTTATATCTGTCTGCTGTCTTTCCCTCTGACATCCCTCTGCCAGTATTTCTGCCTGGCATTTCTCTGTTCGGCATCTCTCTGCCCGGCATCTCTCTGCCCGGCATTTCTTTGCCCGGCATCTCTCTATCCGGCATCTCTCTGTCCGGCACTTCTCTGCCCGGCATCTCTCTGCCCGGCATTTCTCTGCCCGGCATTTCTCTGCCCAGCATCTCTCTGCCCGATATCTTTCTGCATTATAGCGGTTGAAACTGGATAAGTAAAATGCTATAATTTTATTGTTATGATAACTATTTTGGTATATAATCCAGAACACTGAAAGAAACCCCATCGCGAAAGGAGGAAAGATATGACTTTTCGGCACCTGAAAATCTTCATTGCAGTGTATCAGACGGAGAGCATCACCAGGGCTGCAGAAGCTCTCTTTATGACACAGCCCGCGGTGACCCGCGCAGTCCGGGAGATCGAGACCTACTACGGGATCCGGCTGTTCGAGCGCATCAGCCGCCGCCTGTACGTGACCGAGGCAGGCAGATCCTTCTACGGTTATGCGCTCCACATCATAGATTCTTTTGACCAGATGGAAAAAGGGATGCGCAACTGGGATGAGCTTGGCCTGCTGCGCGTCGGGACTACCGTGACGGTCGGCAGCTTCCTGCTTCCGAGGGTGGTCTCCCTGTTCCGGGAAAAGCATCCCGGCATGAAGATCCGTGCGGCGGTCGCCAACGGGCAGTCACTGCAGGACGCTCTTCTGAACAATCAGCTGGACTTTGCCGTGATCGAGGGAAATGTCATCAGCGAACCGCTGCACTGTGAATGGATCACAGACGACCGCCTGGTTCCGGTGCTCCCTCCCGATTCTGCATACAAAAACGCTTCCGTGCCCCTGGCAGCGCTGGCAAATGAACCATTGCTGCTCAGAGAACACGGAAGCGCCGGAAGGGCCTGTATCGACCACGCTTACGCACTGCACGGCCTGTCTGCGGATCCGATTCTGGAAAGCATCAGCACACGGGCGATCCTCCAGTCCGTGCACCTCGGGCTGGGGATTTCCTTTTTGCCGGAACAGCTGGTCACAGAAGACCTTCATACCGGCTTTGTATCGACCTGCCAGGTGACAGACGAATCCTTCACCCGCAGATATCATCTCGTCTGGCACGAGCAGAAATTCCTGACGGATTCTGCAAAGGAGGCAATGGAGCTGTTCCGGGAGGCAGCCGGACAGTCTCACCAGTAAGGATTCCCGGCCGCCTGCCCTATTGCAGCAGCTGTGCTCCGCGCGCCGCAGTCCTTAATTGCACGGCTGCAGCACATCCCAGTGCTCGGCCAGCTTGCCGTCCTGCAGGCGGTACATGTCTACCACGCGGCAGAGCGTCCTGCCCTCCGGATCCACGTTCTTTAAGTACACGGCTACCATGTCATCTTCCTCGATCATGCGCACGATATTCAGATGAAACGTGGGATTTGCCACAAATTTGTCCGCGAACGCGCTCTTCAGGGCCTCGCGTCCCTGATCCACGCCCGGGTTGTGCTGGATGTAGTCCTCGCGCACATACTTGTCTGCAGACTCCACGATATGGTCATTGAAAAACTCCTTGTAAAATGCCTGGATTACCTCTTTATTGGTCATGTTGTTTTCCTCTCTTTCCTTCCATTTATTATTTGAGCTCGCGCCGCTTTCTTGCTCATGGATATAGCGTCTCTCATAGAGGGACAGTCAGGCAGGCAAGCCTGCCCCCTGTCCCTCTATGGAGACCGGGCACATTTATTCTCTATAAAAGCCCGACGGATTGCTCCGTGCTGCGCACTCCCGCAATCCTGCATCCATTCGCAAATCGCGCCGCTCGCCTACGCTCGCACCGCTTTCTTGCTCATGGATGTTAGCGTCTCTCGTCCATGGTCAGCCTGGCAAATAAATTTGCCGGCTGACCATGGACGGAGACCGGGCTTTTATACCAGTTCGAACCAGTCAAATGAAGCGGTGTTGTCTATGTCCTGTCCGTTGCCTGTCGCATACATGCCGATCATCGTGCCGGTCATGCAGCCGACTTTCTCCGGATTGATCACATTTCCGTCCACGACGCACAGCTCCTGCAGCTCATCCTCGGACTTTCCATAGCTTGCCGTAAACTTCTCTCCGTTCATCTCTATCCGAAGGACAATGTCGGATTCCTCCCACGGCGCGTCCGCCACGACCACCCGGTGTGTTTCGCACGAAAAGCCCGGTATAAACGGCGGCACTTCGTAGTCCGCTGTGCACTGCACCATCCGCACCACCTGTCTGCCGTCCTTCAGGGCGCGTTCCAGATGATATTCATGGTTCATCGCCTGCACCACCGCAAGTCCTGCCGTCTCTCTTCCCTGCGGGACAAATGACATCCGGCAGGTCGCCGCCGTATGGATCTGTCTCTGTCTCCTTGCCACAAAGGCCGCGTACTGATCCTTCAGAAACTGCGGGACGAAGCTCACCTGATGCGGCTCATCTGCCAGCGACTGCCGGATGCAGCGCAGGATCAGGCGGGAATCGCGAATCTCATAGTATTTCTCATACGGAGTTCCCCAGAACGTCCAGTACAGCGCCAGCTTTTCATCGTCAAAATCATCCCACGTCGCTTCCGGCTCCACCGGCGTCCACGGAAGACACGCCGGCGCATCGTACTCCCACTCGATCTTTCCGGTCTCAGGTGAAAACAGCGGCCAGTCTCTCTCCCA
>CANRBX010000069.1 GCA_947628955.1 uncultured Lachnospiraceae bacterium
ACCGATGATGTAAGGCCCGCAAAGGGAATGCGTGCTTGCACAGGCATTCCCTGGGGCCTTAGCGATAAAAAGTTCAACTGCGTGAGGCGGAGCCTCGTCAACGAAGTTGACAGAGAGCAGTTGGACTTTTTAGAGCTGGTATGTCGAGCGAAGCGAAGACAGACCATTTGTAAGGCAGATCACCGTATGATGTCCGAAGTGCGGAGCGGCATTTATGCCGGTCTGCGCAAGGACAGCATGGATTCTTTAACGAGAGAAAATGCCGTGCATTTTCTCGAGTCTAAGGCAACTAAAACATTCATTTATCAATTATAGTGCGGTACCGGATGCCTGTCATCCGGAAAAACATAACAGTGCCGCTGTGCGGTGTCTTCCCCGGATATCCGCATGGGGCACATGAACACGAGGAGGTAAAATAGAAATGCCGTTTACTGCAAAATCAGGAAAATTCAATGCAAAGATCAATGCTGTCACGATTGGCACCGGCGATAAGGCGATCAAAATCGGCGGAGAGAATGTTCTTCCGTTCTATACCTTTGACGATGCGATTGAGAATGCGCCCAAGGTAGGGATTGAGATCACGGACGGCGGTATGGAAAATGAGCCGGAGTGCATCCAGAAATGCTACGAGGGCTGCGAATCTGTCGTCGATATGGCGAAGAAAGCGGTGACCTTTGAGGGCGTTGATTTCCTCAGCATCCGTTTGGAGGGCGGAGATCCGAACGGAAAGAACAAATCTACGGACGAGCTGATCCAGCTGGTGAAAGACGTTGCGGAGGCTGTTGATGTTCCGCTTGTAGTCTGCGGGTGCAAGAACGTAGAGAAGGACGCGGATCTGCTTGACAAGGCTTCCTCCGCGCTTGCGGGAAAGAATGCCGTTATCATGGCAGCAAAAGAAGAAAATTACAAGACGATCGGTGCTTCGGCGGGCCTTGCGTACAAGCAGGTTGTCGGCGCTGAGTCCGCCGTGGATATCAACCTTGCAAAGCAGCTGAACGTGCTTCTCACACAGCTCGGCGTAAGCGGACAGAGTGTCGTCATGAATGTCGGCACGGCAAGCGCAGGCTACGGTTTTGAGTATGTGGTTTCCACGATGGACCGTGTGAAGGCCGCTGCGCTGTCACAGAGCGATGCGACGCTTCAGATGCCGATCATCACTCCGGTAGCTTCTGAGGTTTGGAACGTAAAGGAAGCGGTAGCTTCTGAAGCTGATATGCCTGAATGGGGGAATCAGGAGGAGCGCGGCGTGGACATGGAGATCGAGACTGCGGCTGCAGTGCTCGCGGCAGGTTCCAACGCTGTGATCCTGAGACATCCGGAATCCGTTAAAACGGTTTCAACCCTGATCAAGGAATTAGTATAAGCAAACTGAAGCATAAGGAGGAAGAAAGATATGGCACTGAAAGGTCTTGATATTTTCAAACTGTCACCGAAGAAAAACTGTAAGGAATGCGGATGCCCGACCTGTATGGCATTTTCCATGAAGGTCGCGCAGGGTTCCGTTCAGATCGACGCCTGCCCGTACTTCTCAGAGGACGCGAAGGCACAGCTCAATGAGGCGACCGCTCCGCCGATGAAGACGGTCAAGGTCGGCGCGGGCGACAAGGAGATGTCGCTTGGCGGCGAGACGGTTCTGTTCCGCCATGAGAAGACGTTCGTCAGCAAGACGAGATATGCGGTGTCCGTGTGCAGCTGCATGGACGACGCTGAGATCGATGCGAAGCTTGCGGCCATCCCGCAGGTGGACTACGAGCGTATCGGCGAGAGAATGTTCGTAGAGATGGTCTACGTAAATTATGATCCGGAATCGGGCAAGGACAAATACCTTGACCTTGTGAAGAAGGCAGCCGGCACAGGCCGCGTGCTGATCCTCGGCTGTGCGGACGCGGATGTGGCGAAAGAGGCCGTAGCGCTCGTAAAGGACACGAAGCCGGTGCTGAACGGCGCGAATGCTTCCAATTACGAGGCGATGAGCAAGGTCGCGACAGAGGCCGGCATCGCGCTCGGCGTGCAGGGCGCGGATATCAACGAGCTCTATGACACGGTTGCAGCGCTTGAGAAGCTCGGCAACAAGAATCTGCTGATCGACGCCGGCTCCAATTCCATCAAGGACGCGTTCGCGACTGCTGTACAGTTCCGCAAGGCTGCGATCAAGGACGGCAACCGCACCTGCGGCTATCCGTCGATCGTGCGCGTGTGCTGCCTGGCGAAGGGCGACGCTCACATGCAGGCGGCGCTGGCCTCCCTGTTCACGATGAAATACGGTTCCATCGTGGTCATGGAGCAGCTCGGCTATGCGGAGGCGCTTCCGCTTTACGGTCTGAGACAGAACCTCTTCACGGATCCGCAGAAGCCGATGAAGGTCGAGCCGGGAATCTATCCGCTGAACGGCGCGGACGAGAACTCCATCTGCGTGACGACCGTAGACTTTGCCCTGACCTACTTTGTGGTATCCGGCGAGCTGGAGCGTTCCGGTGTTCCGCTCAACCTGATCATCAGCGACGCGGGCGGACTCTCCGTTCTGACGTCCTGGGCCGCAGGCAAATTCTCTGCCGGCACGATCTCGAAATTCTTTGCGGAGCAGGATATCGAGGGCAAGCTGAAATCCAGAAAGCTTGTCATCCCGGGCAAGGTGGCCGTGCTCAAGGGCGAGCTCGAGGCGAAGCTTCCGGGCTGGGAGATCATCATCGCTCCGAACGAGGCAGTGCAGCTTGTGAAGTTCATGAAAGATTTAACTGCATAAGACAGTCATATAGTGGCCCGGCCATCACGCGGGATGCGGCCGGCCGGGCTTTCGGATGAAGTATTATAATATAGAAGAGAAGGGAGAATGAGACAATGGGCAAATTTATTACGATTGGTGAAAGACTTTCCACGACCGCTCCGGCAGTCAACAAGGCTTTTATGGAGAGAGATCCGGAGCCGATTCTTAAGCGCGCAAAGCAGCAGCTCGACGCGGGCGCCGTATATCTTGACGTCAACATTGGACCGGCCGAGGGCTATGGCGAGGATCTGATGAAGTGGGCGGTTCAGCTCCTTCAGAGCGAGTTTGACAATGTTCCGCTTGCGCTGGACACCTCCAACAAAAAGGCGATCGAGGCAGGCATCTCCGTATACAACCGTTCCAAGGGCAAACCGATCGTGAACTCTGCGGATGCTGCGGGCAGGATCGAGAACGTGGACCTTGCGGCTGCGAACGACGCGATCGTCATCGCGCTCTGCAACGGCGAGGGAATCGCGAAGGACAACGACGAGCGCATGGCTTACTGCCAGACGCTGCTTGAGAGAGGCCTTGAGCACGGCATGGAGCCGACCGACCTCTGGTTTGACCCGCTGTTCCTCGTGGTAAAGGGCATGCAGGACAAGCAGATGGAGATCCTGGAGTGCATCAAGATGTTCTCCGACATGGGCCTGAACTCCACCGGCGGCCTTTCCAACAATTCAAACGGCATGCCGAAGCATATCCGTCCGATCATGGACTCCGCTCTTGTCGCAATGTGCATGATGCAGGGCCTGACCTCCGCGATCGTGAACCCGAACGACCTGCGCCTGATGGAGACGATCAAGTCCTGTGATATTTTCAAGAACAATACGCTGTATGCGGATTCCTACCTGGAGATCTGATAAGGCAGGCAGCCCTGCTTATCGGATCCGTCCGGCCGGACAGAACACAGAATAATGGCTGTCGTTCAAAACGGCCGGTCATGACCGTGAAGATACAGAACAGCTGCAAAGCATGATTGAGGCACCCGGGGCCGTTTGGGCATCCGGGTGTATCAGTACAGGAGACCATCTGACCGTGCAGAGCTTCCGAAACCGGCCCGCACGGCCAGACATCATGAGAGAACATAATTGCGTGGGGTAATTTATGTACAAGGTGATTTTTAAATTCGAGGACGGCACAGGCACCGAAGTCTTTGCCGCACTCGGAGAGAACCTTCTGGAGGTCGCGAGAAAGGCGAATGTGGCGATCGACGCGCCGTGCAGCGGAAATGCGGCCTGCGGAAAATGTAAGGTGAAGCTGACAGGTGGTGAGCTTGACTCCAGACAGACGAGGCATATCACGGATGAAGAGTATGCACAGGGATGGAGGCTGTCCTGCATCAGCAGGATCACCGCGGATGTGGAGGTGCTCGTTCCGGACATCGCATCTGCTTACCGGAGCAGAATGAAGGTCGCGGATCTTGACTCTGCGGAGGAATTACAGATATTTGAAAAGACGAAGGCCGACATTGCGGATGCCGGGATTTCGTTCAGAAACGATCTGGAGGTCGTGCCGGTCCTCATGGAGGAGCCGTCTCTGGACAACACGATGCCGGACAATGAGCGTCTGGTGTGGGCGGTGGAGGCGGCCTGCGGCGTCTCGGAGGTGAAGCTGCAGTTTTCCGTGCTTCAGAAGCTGGCGGAAGTCCTGCGGAAGTCCTCCTTCCGGGTGCAGTGCGTCGTCAGCAGGCAGGGAGACCGCGCGGAGGTTCTGGATGTGCTTCCGGAGGATGAGAAGGCGCAGGTCTGCGGCCTCGCGGTTGACATCGGCACGACGACCGTGTCGGCCCTGATCATCGACATGACGGACGGGGCGATCCTCGCGAAGGCGTCCTCCGGCAACGGGCAGATCCGCTACGGCGCGGATGTGATCAACCGCATCATCGAGCAGCAGAAAGAGGGCGGAAGAAAGAAGCTCCAGGACGCGATCATCTCGGAGACTCTGAATCCCCTGATCCACGCCATGTGCAGATCCGCCGGCCTGCGGCCGCAGCAGATCTACCGCATGTGCGTCGCGGGCAACACGACGATGAACCATCTGTTTGCCGGCGTTGACGCGGACCCGGTGCGCATGGAACCGTTTATCCCCACATTCTTCGAGACGGATTCCATCTGCGCGCAGGATCTCGGCATTCATATTTATCCGCGTGCCCGCATCATCATGGCCCCGAACATCGGAAGCTACGTGGGCGGGGATATCACGGCCGGCACGCTGGCCAGCACGATCTGGAACAGGGAGGAAATGTCGCTGTTCATCGATCTGGGCACGAACGGCGAGCTGGTGTTCGGCAACTCCGAATTTATGATGAGCTGCGCCTGCTCCGCGGGCCCTGCCTTTGAGGGCGGGGATATCAGCTGTGGCATGCGCGCGACGGACGGCGCGATCGAGGCCTGCGTCATCGACAGCGAGACGATGGAGCCGATGTTCCGGATCGTCGGGGACGAAGGGCAGAAGCCGGTCGGCATCTGCGGTTCCGGGATCATCGACATCATCAGCGAGCTTTTCCGCTGCGGCATCATCAGCCCGAAGGGCAAATTTATCCGGGAGGGAAAGCGCATCCGCCATGACAGCTACGGAATGGGAAGCTATGTGCTGGCGTTTAAGGAGGATGCGGCCTCTGTCAAGGATATCGAGCTGACGGAGGTGGACATCGACAACTTTATCCGCGCAAAGGGCGCGATCTTTTCCGCGATCCGCGTGATGCTCGGCTCCCTGGACTTCGACGTGAGCATGATCGAGCGCGTGCTCGTGGCCGGGGGCATCGGCAGCGGGATCAATATGCGCAATGCCGTGAACATCGGCATGTTCCCGGACATTGAGCTGGAAAAGTTCACGTATATCGGGAACTCATCGCTCTCCGGCGCGTACATGATGCTGTATTCAAACGAGGCGGAGGCAAAGGTGGCGGACGTGGCGCACAACATGACCTATCTCGAGCTCAGCAACGAGCCGGGCTACATGGATGAGTTCGTGGCGGCCTGCTTCCTGCCGCACACAGACGCGGCCCTGTTCCCCTCCCTGGAAATGAAGTTCGCGTAAGCATTGAGCCGTGCAAAAATAATATCTTTTCGAGGTTATGCACGGCTCAATGGAGAGAAGCGGAACGGGAAACCAAAACTTTTCGAGGTTGGGCACGGCTCAATGACTTAATGCAAGAAAGGCGGAACGGGAAACGGCTGCTCTGCAGCCTTTCCCCCGCAACATGACTAACAGGATAACAGGAGATCGCGGCATGGATTTTGCATATGAAAAGGACAATAAGGAGCGGGTTCCCTTTGAGCACTACAAGGCGGAGTATGAGAAGCTGAACCCGCAGGACATCAGTGTGCGCACCGGGTATCCGTATTCGGAGGAGACGGGCTGCTTCACGGTCCGTTTTCTCGGGAAGGAGTATGAGATCGGCTTCCCGGAATTTACGGTGAGACGGACGCAGGAGGACGAGACGTATTGTCCGCTGCTCTCCATGAACGCTGCGCAGATCCTCATGATCCGCTATCTGATCGGGGGATGCCGGGCTTCGGGCACCGGAAAATTCCTGACGTACCGCGAGGCTCCGTGGGGCGAGGTCTATTACCGTCAGTTCAACGGGAGATGCATGATGCGTCTCGCGTTCTCGTACGGCAGCCGGATCGGCGATTTCTGCAGCGCGCTGGAAAAGCTGGGCGCGAAAAAGATCCATGCCGGCGACGCGGGATACGAGATCGAGGTGTTTGACCAGTTTTTTATCCGCTTTCAGATCTGGGCCGGGGACGATGAGTTTCCGCCGTCCTCGCAGATTCTGTTCAGCGACAACTTCCCTGCGGTTTTTCACGCGGAGGACCTGGTGGTCGCCTGCGACGTGATCATCGGGACAATGAAGCAGCTGTGATATGAGCCGCGGGTGATAAGAGAAATACACAGATTTGACAAAGGAGGCAGATGACAATGGGATTTTCAACCGTACCATGTAACGAGTTTGTGGAAGTGCTTGCTTCGAAGGCTCCGGTTCCGGGCGGCGGAGGCGCGTCCGCGCTTGTGGGCGCAGTGGGAACCGCGCTCGGCAATATGGTGGGCAGCCTGACCGTCGGCAAGAAGAAGTATGCCGATGTGGAGGCGGAGATGTATGAGCTCAAGGAAAAATGCGACAAGCTGCAGGCTGAGCTGCTGCGGCTGATTGAGCGCGACGCGGAAGTGTTTGAGCCGCTCTCGAAGGCATACGGCATGCCGCGCGAGACCGAGGAAGAGAAGGCCGAAAAGGCGCGCGTCATGGCGGTCGTTCTGAAGGATGCCTGCTCTGTGCCGATGGAGATCATGGAGAAGTGCTGCGAGGCGATCGACATCATTGCAGTGTTCGCGGAGAAAGGCTCGAAGCTCGCGATCAGTGATGCCGGGGTAGGCGCGGCGTTCTGCAAGGCGGCGCTGAAGGGCGCGAGCCTGAACGTCTATATCAATACGAAATCCATGGCCGACAGGGAGCTGGCTGAAGAGCTGAACGCAAAGTGCGACAAGATGCTGGAGGATTACACTGCGAAGGCAGATGCGGTCTTTGACAGCGTGCTTGGCCGCCTGAAATAGAGAACAGCCGGAGAAGAAAGGAGCACACTATGGCAAAGCAGTTACTTGGCAAAGAGGTTACGGCTGCACTGAATGAGAGAATCAAGGCAAAGGCAGCCGAAGTGGAAGCAAAGGGAATCAAGCCGACGCTCGGCATCATCCGCGTCGGTGAGAATGAGAGCGATATCTCCTATGAGAGGGGCGCGACAAAGCGCTGCGAGACGCTCGGCGTGGCATGCGAGAAGATCCTCCTGCCGGCGGATGTGTCCGAGGAAGAGCTTCTGAAGGTGATCGATGATGTGAATAAGAACGACAAGATCCACGGCGTTCTGCTGTTCCGTCCGCTGCCGAAGCATCTGAACCAGAGCGTGATCGAGAATGCCCTGGATCCTGCGAAGGATGTGGACTGCATGACAGACGGATCCATGTCCGGCGTATTTACGGGCAAGGCGATCGGATATCCGCCCTGCACCCCGCAGGCCTGCATGGAGATCCTGGATCACTACGGGATCGACTGCACCGGCAAGAAGGCAGTCGTGATCGGCCGCAGCCTCGTGGTCGGCAAGCCGGCGGCCATGATGCTGATCAAGAAGAACGCGACAGTGACGGTCTGCCATACGCGGACAGTCGATATGCCGTCCGTGACGAGAGAGGCCGACATCCTGATCGTTGCTGCGGGCCGCGCGGGTGTGGTCGGCGCAGAGTATGTGAAGCCGGGCCAGATTATCATTGACGTGGGCATCAATGTCAACGCGGAAGGAAAGCTCTGCGGAGATGTGGATTACGCGGCGGTGGAGCCGGTAGTGGAAGCGATCACCCCCGTTCCGGGCGGCGTCGGCAGTGTGACGACCTCTGTTCTCGTCAGCCACGTCGTGGACGCTGCGGCGAAGAAAGCCGGAGTGTAGAGACGCAGAACTGCTGTTCAGACCAGGCCGAAGCACCTGCTGCTGAGGCCGTATGAAAGTGATTCAGGACGCAGAAGCTGTGTCGGGAGTTTCTGTTTCAGGAAGGTTGACGCACTGCGTGGAATGTGCTATAGTTTCTGTGTGTAATTGAAAATTGCCGTGCCAAGTGCGGGATTTCTCTGGGCGGTTCTGTGCAGAGAAGATCCTGAAGAGGGAATCAGGTGCGATGCCTGAGCGATCCGGTCACTGTATACAGGGAGCGAGCCCTAAGATCCATTGCGTACCCATTGAAACGTGAGAAGGAAGGGCGGGCGTAGATCTGTGAGCCAGGAAACCTGCTTGGTATGAGAGAAGGGCTTCCGGTAAAGCTGAACACTCCACAGCGGAGCTGTATCCGGGCCTGCTTTGGCGCGGGATTTCCGCCATGCGGAAACCGCCGGCAGTCTGCAGGAGCAGATCCCGCAGCGTCTGTGATGGGGAAACAGACGTGAATGACTCAAATGGAATGTTGTCTCTGGGCAATGGAGATATACACAAACATACCTCCTTATGTTCCGGCGGCGCTGTCTTTCGGGCGCGCACTGCCGGGGCTGCGTACAGACGGCGTTCCGCAGACGGATCTGTACGAATGACACGATCCTTCGCCGGATAATCCGCAGTATCCGGAAAAGGATCGTGTTTTTATCCGTGTTCTACCCGGGATACCCCCTGCATATACTGAAGTAGTATATGCAGGGGGTCTTATCATGGAAAAATTCGACTTATACAAAGACATTCAGATGAGGACGGGCGGAGAGATCTACGTTGGCGTGGTGGGCCCTGTGCGGACAGGGAAATCTACATTTGTAAGGAAATTTGTGGAGCATCTGGTGCTCCCGGAGCTGGATGAGCAGGAGCGCGGCCGGACACAGGATGAAATGCCGGCGAGCGCGTCGGGGCGGACGGTCACGACGGTCGAGCCGAAATTCATCCCGCGCAGGGCGGCCCGGATTGAGATCGGGGACGGAACGTCCATGCAGGTGCGCCTGGTGGACTGCGTCGGATTCCTGGTCCCCGGCGCGGAGGGAGCGCAGGAGGACGGGACGCCCCGCATGGTGAAGACTCCCTGGCAGGAACAGCCGGTTCTGTTTTCAGAGGCGGCGCGGATGGGTACGCAGCGGGTGATCGCGGATCATGCCACGGTGGGAATCGTTGTGACGACGGACGGGAGCTTCGGGGAGCTTCCCAGGAGCAGCTTTCTGGAGGCGGAGAAGGAGGCGATCACACAGCTTCAGCAGATCGGCAAGCCGTTTCTGGTGATCGTCAACTCCGCGAGGCCGTACGGCGAGGAGGCCAGGGCGGCGGCAGAGTATCTGAGGACCACGTACGGCGTGAACAGCATGACGCTGAACTGTGAGCAGGCCGGGCAGAACGAGCTGTACCGGGTATTTGAGCAGTTCCTGTATGAGTTTCCGATCACACGCGTCGTCTTCCAGATCCCGAAATGGACAGAGACGCTGGAGAACAGCCACTGGCTGAAGAAGGATCTCTTTGAGGCGGTCAGAAAGGCGATGCAGGATCTGAGGACGATCCGCGATCTCTATGCGGACACGTTTGGCCTGGAGAGCAAATACATAAAAAAGGCAAAGCTGGAGAACGCAGACCTGTCAAACGGGCGCGCGGAAGTCTCCGTTGTGATGCCGGAGCCCCTGTATTACGAGATCCTCAGCGAGATGACAGGGGCTGATATCCGAAGCGAATATCAGCTGATCTCGATCGTCCGCGAGATGGCAAAGCTGAAGAAGGAGTACGAATCGGTTGCGGCGGCGATGACCGCAGTGAAGCAGACGGGTTACGGGATCATTACTCCCCGGAAGGAAGAAATTCAGATGGAAGAGCCGGTTGTGATCCGGCAGGGCAACAGATACGGCGTCAAGATACGCGCCACCTCCCCGTCCATACACCTGATCCGGGCCGAGATTGAGACGGAGATTGCGCCGATCGTCGGGAGCGAGGGGCAGGCGCAGGATCTGATCTCCTACATGCAGGAAAATGAGAAGAAGGAAGAGGGGGCCTGGAATACTCTGATCTTCGGGAAGTCGATCGAGCAGATGGTGGAAGAGGGGATCCGGACGAAACTTGCGGCGATCAGCGAAGAGAGCCAGCAGAAGCTCCAGGATACGATGAAGAGGATCGTGAACGAATCGCGCGGAAGACTGGTTTGTATTATTATATGATGCCCGTATGGCATTATTTGGCCCTTATATCATTATTAATACCTGAGGCAGAGGCATGGACGACCGGATCCGGGCTCAGCAGACGGCTTTATGCGGCAGATTCTCCCCGAAAGGGAGAATTTGTTGCATTTTGCGGTTAAATAAAATTGACAAATTTTAAAATGTAGAATATAATATGAAATACTTATTACAAAATTATTATGTTGCAGGTAACAATCTGTGAGGAGATGAAGAGATGGATATACGATGCTGCAGACAGCTCAGGCGAATGTTCGTGGGCATGATGGTACTTGCGATGTTCCTTGGCATGTCTGTACAGGCGCATGCATCCTGGGTAAAGAATGCGGACGGCACCTACTCCTACTACCGGTCCAATGGAAAGCTGCTCAAGAACCGCTGGATCGGAGACAAATACTATGTGGATGCCGACGGCGTTCGCCTTACGGGAAAACAGGAGATTGAGTCGAAGTGGTACTTTTTCACGACGGCCGGAAAGCTTTACAAGGGCAAATGGCTGACCAAGGCGGGGAAAAAATATTATGCGTCGAAGGACGGTTCCCTCTGCGCGGACGGCATACATAAAATCGGCAGCTACAGCTATCTGTTTAATGAGGACGCCGAGATGCTCACGGGTCTGCAGACCTGGGACGGCGAGACGTTCTTTCTTGATCCAAAGACGGGGCGCATGCTGACCGACTGCTGGGTGAAGGTCGAGGAGGATTACTATTATTTTGGTTCGGACGGTGTCATGGCCGCCAACAAGTGGCTGAAGCAGAAGGGCTACCTCTATTATGTGGACAGCGACGGCCGCCGCGTGAGCAGCGCATGGAAGAGCGACCGCTATCTGGCATCCAACGGAAAGGCGTACTCCGGCCTCCACGAGATCGACGGAGACTGGTATTATTTTGATGCGAAGACCTACAAGAAGACGACCGGCACGTCTGTTGAGATCAACGGTGAGACGTGGCAGTTTAATGCTGACGGCAAGGGCTCGAACTCTGATGTGCCTGCGCCGGGCGCAGGAGTGCAGGTTGAATCCACTTACTATACGCAGCCTGTCGTGGATGATGAGACTCTGCTCTCGTACATTATTTACTGCGAGGCCGGAAACCAGCCGTATGAGGGGCAGGTTGCGGTCGGCTATGTGATCATGAACCGGGTATACAGCAAGCTGTTCCGTGAGTCCACGATCCGCGAGGTGGTTTATGCGAAAAAGCAGTTTCAGCCGACCAGGGATGGGGCGATGGAGCGGGTATTCAAAAATCCTTCCCTGGTGACAGAGCAGTGCAAAAAGGCCGCGAAGAAGGCGATAAAGATGCAGAGCCGCCTGGAGGCGGGGAATCCCATTTACCTGACATTCAATGGCAAAAAGCAGAGCTTTCCGTATCTGTTCTTCATGACGCCGGCTGCTTACCGGGGGCTTCGCCTGACCGCTCCGTGCGCGGTGATCGGCGGCCATGTATTCTTTGAAGTCTGGAAGTAGCACTCACGGGCCGCGGCAGGGCTGCAGAAGGGCGCTGCCCCGGCAGGAGAGCGGGGACGCAGCCGTACAGCCGGAAGCACTCTGCACTCTGCGGTACAGCGACCGTACAGGGATGGTACGTTACTGGCAGCGGAGTGACCGTACAGGATGGTACGTTCTGACCACGGAGTGACCGTGCGGGGATGATACAGAGACAGACAGGGACAAAATCGAACGTATGATTGATTTTGTCCTTTTTTTATGCTAAGATACAGATAACTGTCCGGAGCAGGGGAAACTCCGCTCTGGCGGGCGTCAGACAGAGACGGAAGGTGAGGGCGTGAAGCGTGCAGACATTATTTTAGGGATAACGGTGCTTCTGGTCTGTTTTGTCTGGCTGGGACAGAGATATCTGCTGCGCAGGACGGGCGCGTCGGTGGTCGTTGAGCTGGACGGCAGAAGGTATGGAAGCTATGACCTGGGAGAGGACCAGGAGATTGATATCGGCGAAGGAAACCACATTTCAATCCGGGATGGAGCGGTGCAGATGTCCCGCGCGGACTGCTCGGATCAGATCTGCGTCCGTCAGGGGAAGGTTTCGGCGCAGGGTGACACGATCATCTGCCTGCCGAACCGTGTCGTCGTGCGGGTGTCCGGCGGCGGACAGCCGGATGGAGCGGATGTGGACATGGTTGTGTCCTAGCCGGAATATCCTTTTATCTGGAGGAAACAGTATGATTGCCTATCTGAATGGAATTGTCGCCGCGGTGACACAGTCGCACGCGGTGATCGACGTAAATGGCGTGGGATATCAGGTTTTTATCTCTTCGCGGGATGCGGCTGCGATGCCGGGGCGCGGAGAGGAAGTCCGGATCTATACGTATCTGAGCGTGCGGGAGGATGCGATGCAGCTTTTTGGATTCCTGAGCGAGGATGACCTGGAGATGTACCGGTTGCTCCTGACGGTGAGCGGGATCGGGCCGAAAGCCGGACTTGGGCTCCTGTCGGCGCTGACGGCTGACGACCTCCGGTTTGCCGTGCTCTCAGATGACGCCAGGACGATCTCGCGCGCCCCGGGGATCGGGAGCAAGACCGCAAAGAAACTGATCCTCGAGCTGAAGGATAAGCTGAGCCTGGAGGATGCCTTTGAGAAGAAGCTGTCGAATACCGGCGTGCCGGATGCGGCACTGGCCGGGGATGCGAAGTCGGATGCGGTGCAGGCCCTCACGGCGCTCGGATACTCTGCGGCGGACGCGCTCAGGGCCGTGAGAAAGGCCGGGGTCACTGAGGACATGGATACGGAGACGATACTGAAGCTTGCGCTGAAGCAGATTTCGTTTCTGTGAGCAGGAAGACGGCAGCGATGAGGAGAGATTATGGCAAAGCGAATTATCACGACTGACTCGACGGAGGAGGATATCCGGCTGGATCCGGGCCTCCGTCCCAGACTGCTGAACGAATACATCGGCCAGGAAAAGGCGAAGGATACGCTGAAAATTTTCATAGAGGCGGCCAGACAGAGGAAAGATTCCCTGGACCATGTGCTGTTTTACGGGCCTCCGGGACTCGGAAAGACGACGCTGGCCTGTATCGTCGCAAATGAGATGGACGTGAATATTAAGATCACTTCCGGCCCGGCGATCGAAAAGCCCGGGGAGATGGCCGCGATCCTGAACAATCTTCAGGAAGGGGATGTGCTGTTTGTCGATGAGATCCACCGCCTGAACCGCCAGGTGGAGGAGGTGCTCTACCCGGCGATGGAGGATTTCGCGATCGATATTATGATCGGGAAGGGCTCTGCCGCGCGCTCGATTCGTCTCGACCTTCCACATTTTACGCTGATCGGCGCGACCACGAGGGCAGGTATGCTTTCCGCGCCGCTGAGGGATCGCTTCGGGGTTGTGAATCACCTGGAATACTATTCAGAAAAGGAACTTCAGACCATTGTGCTGCGTTCCTCACAGGTGCTTGGAGTAGAAATAGATAATCGCGGAGCGCTGGAGATTGCCAGGCGCTCACGTGGAACGCCCAGGCTGGCAAACCGGATGCTCAAACGGGTCCGTGATTATGCCCAGGTGCGTTATGAGGGTAAAATCTCTGCCGCAGTTGCGGCGGAAGCGCTGGACCTGCTCGAGGTGGACCGCTATGGACTGGACCGGATTGACCGCATGATTCTGGAGCTCATGATTGACAAATTTCATGGAGGACCGGTAGGCCTGGATACGCTTGCTGCGGCGATCGGAGAAGATTCCGGGACGATTGAGGATGTCTATGAGCCTTACCTGATCAAGAACGGCTTTCTGAACCGGACTCCGAAGGGTCGTGTTGTGACAGATTTCGCGTACGACCATCTGGGCCGCGCCAGAGGGAGCAATCAGGGCTGAAGAAACAGTTGTAATTTTTTGAAATATGCTTATAATGGATTTATGACGAGAGAAAGGAAGGCTGTCCATGTCATCCAGAAATAAAACACAAGTGATAATAGCGGGAAAAATATACACGCTCAGCGGTTACGAGAGCGAGGAGTATCTGCAGCGCGTGGCAACCTACCTGAACAGCAGAATTGCGGAATTCAAAGGCCTGGATGGATACCACAGGATGTCTCCGGAGCTGAAGGGAATCATGCTGGATCTGAATATAGCGGACGATTATTTTAAAATGAAAAAGAAAGTGGAGGAACTGGAGCAGGAGCTGTCTCAGAAGGACAAAGAGATTTACGAACTCAAGCACGAACTTATCACAGCACAGATCCGACTTGAGAATGCCGGGAAAGACAACAGTGTGCTGGAAGAGAAGAATGCACAGCTCCAGAAGGAAAATATTCAGCTGGAAACACAGCTTCGCAATCAAAAATGATCGTAGAATGACGGCTGCAATTTTCACAGGTACCTGCTTCCCTGAGCGGATGGTTCCGTAAATGATTGCAGCCGATTTACTGTGAAAGGAATCTGTTCTTCCGGACAGAAGGGGTAACTGTGATGTGGGAGCTGCTCGCGCCGGCCGGCTCATATGAGAGTATTATAGCTGCTGTGAATGCAGGGGCTGACGCTGTGTATGCAGGCGGCAGTCTGTTTGGAGCGCGTGCCTATGCGGACAATCCCGATGAAAAGCATCTGATTCAGGGCATAAATTACTGTCACCTGCACGGGTGCCGGCTGTACCTGACGGTCAACACTCTGCTCCGTGAGAAGGAGCTTGAAGAAATGCTGGAACCATTCCTGCGGCCTCTGTATGAAAGCGGAGTGGATGGAGTGATTGTACAGGATCTCGGCGTCGCCTCCTGGATATATGAGCGGTTTCCGGGACTTCCGCTTCATGCAAGTACGCAGATGACAGTTACGGGAGCGGATGGAGTCCGCTTCCTGCAGGCAGAGGGCTTTTCCAGGGTGGTTCCGGCGCGGGAGCTGTCTCTTGCGGAGCTTCGGGAGATCATGAAGGAGACGGACATAGAGATTGAGACGTTTATTCATGGGGCCATGTGTTATTCCTATTCCGGCCAGTGTCTGTTCAGCAGCCTGATCGGTGGGAGAAGCGGCAACCGCGGACGCTGCGCACAGCCCTGCAGACTTCCTGTGTGCAGTCTGGATGGCGGAAAATCATCGGAAAACGCCGGATACCTTCTGAGCATGAAGGATATGTGTACGCTGGATCTGCTGCCGGATATTCTGGAGGCGGGGATTGCCTCGCTCAAAATAGAGGGCAGGATGAAGCGCCCTGAATATACGGCAGGGGTCGTCAGTATTTACAGGAAGTATATCGATCTGTATCAGGCTGCAGGCAGGGCAGGCTACAGAGTGGAGGAGGATGACCGGACAGTTTTACTGGATCTGTATAACCGGGGAGGCTTTTCTGAAGGATACTACAGAGAGCATAATGGCAGAAATATGATGTCGCTGCATCGTCCGAATCACAGAGGGACGCCGGCTCTTCGTGTCTGCCGGGAGAGGCGCTCTCCCGGAAATAAGTCTTCCTCTGTACGGGCGCAGGCACTGGTCTCCCTGGGAAAAGGAGACGTGATTGAGCTTCCGGGAGGCCGGGAGATCACACTTGCGGCAGATACAAAGCAGGGGTTTTTGGCGGACATTCCCGGAGGACGTCCGCAGCCTGCGGAGGGAGCGATTCTGTATCGGACCAGAAATGTCCGCCTGCTGGAGGAACTGAGAAAGAAATATGTCGCCGGGGACAGAAAGAGGGAGATTTCGGGGATATTTACAGTATCTCCGGATTCACCGGCCATGCTGAGGCTGATGTGCGGGGATGTGGAAGCGGCAGTGTGCAGCGCCGTTCTGGCCGAGCCTGCGGTCAGCCGGCCGGCCGATGCGGAGGAAGTCAGACGTCAGCTGCAGAAGACCGGCAATACGCCGTTTGTATTCCGTTCTCTGGAGGTTCAGCTCACCGGCCGGCTGTTTATCCCGGTCGCAAAGCTCAATGAGTTGAGGCGGGAGGGACTGGAGAAGCTGGAACAGGCTTTGCTTGATCAGAGCAGGCGCATCTGTCCGGAAAATCCATCGCGGGAGACAGCTGCTCTGCCGCAGTCCGGCGGAACCTCCTCCGGAACGTCCCTTCCGGAAAATCTGCCGCGGGAGACAGCCGCTCTGCCGCAGTCTGGCGGGACATCCACTGAGACGCTCCTGTCGGGAAATCCGCCGCGGGAGACAGCAGTTCAGACCCAGACGGCAGCTCCGGATAATCCGCGTGTGAATGTTCTGGTGACGACGAAGGAGCAGCTGGAGGCAGTGCTGGAAAACGACTTCGCGGAGATTGACACCATTTATCTGGATACGCTGCTTCTCGGAGCCGTGCAGAGAAATGTCCGGAAGAATCTGCCGGGAAAAGCTTCGGCAGGGGCAAACCGACAGGATCTGCGGCGGGAACTGTTCGCCAGAATAAAACAGAGGGGCTGGCGCTGCTTTCTGAACTGTCCGCCGGTGCTGCGCAGTCTGGACAGGGCGCTTCTGGAGGACGCGTCGGTACAGGAACTGCTTTGCAGTATGGATGGATTTCTGGTGCATACCATAGATGAACTGTCGTATTTCCGGGAGCTGATCCGACGAAAGCATCTTCCGGCCGTGATTGTCGCGGATGAGAATTTATATGTCTGTAATCGCCGCGCTGCAGCGTTTCTGTACGGCCACGGAGTGTCCCGGATTACGCTTCCGGCGGAGCTCAATTTCAGAGAGCTTATGGATCTGGGGCTGAAAAACACGGAGCTTGTGGTATATGGATACCAGCCTCTGATGCAGTCAGCGCAGTGTGTGCGCAAAAACACCTCCGGCTGTACCGGAATTCCCTCTGTCATGTATTTAAACGACAGACGGAATGTCAGGTTCCCTGTGCTGAACCGCTGTCCGGTCTGCTGTAATACGATTTACAACAGCGTTCCGCTGATGCTGTGCGGGTGCAGGGCCGAACTGAAACGGCTTGCCCCGGCATATGTCAGATTGTCCTTCACAGTGGAGTCTGACATATGCCGGGGCAAGCCGTTTCAGTTCGG